>DASRQW010000250.1 GCA_035696245.1 Longimicrobiaceae bacterium
AGCAGCGCCTCCAGGTTGTGCCCGAAAATGGCGATCGCCTCCTCGTCCGCGTGCGTCTTCAGCTCCATCCGGATCTCGACCTCCACCGACGGGGAGAGCAGGCGGCGGTACGCGTCCTCCACCGCGAGCGCCATCTGGCCGCGGGCGAGGGACGGAGCCGCGTGCTTGCGGACGAGCGACGCGACGATCTCCTCGTCAGGCGCGGTAATGCGGGCCGTCAGGAACTCTTCCGTCTCGCCGCGGCGCACGGCGAGCACCTGGTGGCTCTTGACCGTCTTCACCGGCGCTGAGAAGTCGTAGTAGTCCTGGAACTTGCTCGTCTCGCCCTCCTTGCCGCGCGCCGCCTTGCACTCCAGCACCCCGTGCGCCCGCACCTGCTCGCGCACGTACGCACGCGTCGCCGCGTCCTCCGCGATGCGCTCAGCCACCACGTCGCGCGCCCCCGCCAGCGCCTCTTCGGCCGATGCGACTCCGCGCTCCGCGTCCACGTAGGCCAGCGCGGCGGCTTCCAGCTCCGAATCGCTCGTCTCGCCAGCCCACAGCAGCTCGGCCAGCGGACCGAGGCCCCGCTCCACGGCGATGGTGGCGCGGGTGCGGCGCTTGGGCTTGAACGGGCGGTACAGGTCCTCCAGCTCCGCCTTGCTGCCCGTGCGCTCGATGGCGGCGCGTAGCTCCGGCGTGAGCTTGCCCTGCTCGTCGATGCTCTTCAGGATCGCCGCGCGGCGCTCGTCCAGCTCCGTCAGGTACTCGTGCCGGTCGCGGATGTCGCGGATCTGCACCTCGTCCAGCTCGCCGGTGGCCTCCTTGCGGTAGCGCGCCACGAACGGGATGGTGTTGCCCTCGCCCAGCAGGTCCAGGGCGGCGCGCACCTGCGGAACGCGAAGGCCCAGCTCCGCGGCGATGGTCTCGGCGTACGACATCGGTCTCTTCGGCTTCGGTGAATCTGGTGCTCTGGTCGGACTGTGTGGCGAGGCCAGGAATCTACGGCAGGAGCTTCGGGCGGGGCAGAGTTGACATCCGCCCGCCGAGCGTCACCATGCCGATGCAGCTGGAACGACGGAGCTTGGGCGTGCCCGGTTGTGCCGATCGGGGGCGCGTGCAGGAGGACCCGCGCTTACGGCAGCGGTGCCGACCCGCCACACTCAGCCGCAACAACAAGGCGGAAGCGCGTATCTGCGCCTCCGCCTCCCACCTATCTCGCGCCCTCGACCTCATCGCCGCCGCAGCTTCATCTGCCCGTCCCGCGACCGTGCTGTCGCGATGGCGGTGCGAAGCTCGGTTGAACGGCCCTATTCGACCCGCAAGCGAGTCACACTGGAAATTCGGGAGTAGCCCCGGCGGGATGTCCTTGCGAGGCTTTCGCCCGCATGTCCCGGCGCACCGCGAGCAGCGCGGCTACCCACAGCGCGGCCGCGCCGGCGAAGCCCGAGATCGTGCCCCCCAGCGGCGGGCCTGCGACGAAGCCGCCCGCCGATGCAGCCAGCAAGCCGATGCCGAGAACGTAGAACGGGCGAAACGGTATCGCGTACGCCATGGGCAGGAAGTGCAGGCCCACGACAAGCGCCATCGCGGGCAGCAGCATCTCGCGGTGCCCGAGGTTGATCACGAGGTTGGCGGCCAGGAACAGCCCGACGCCCTCGCCCATGCTGCTCCACATGATGACGCGCTCCGCCTGCTCCGATGGGGAGACGCCCTCACCCGGCCGGCGGATGACGGCGATCGCGGCGAGCCCGATGACGGCGAAAACGATGAACGGGAGGCCGAGCCTCGGGCCCGTCCACCCGAACTCGAACGCGAGCGTCAGCGCGGCGAACAGCCCGCCGAAGAAGCTCATGATGATCGCGCCCCAAGCCCCCATCGCCGCTACGCTCCGTTTTTGGGTGAATCCGAATCCCCGGCCCGCGCCCTCGCTCCTCGGTCGTCGTCGGCAGCCCTGCTCCGAACGACACGTGCCGTCCCGGAGCCTTACCGCACCGCCGCTGTCTCCGCACGCGCTTCCCGGCTGCCGATGCGTGCGCCGATCGCGGCGGCGGCCATCTGGAGGAGGAGCAGGCCGGCGGTGAGCGTGGGCGAAAGCGCGGACCACGACGCGCCGCTGAACCCGCGGAGCAGCAGGTTCGCGGCGAGCCACACGATCACCGAGAAGAGGCCGATGCCCACCCCGTGAAGGATCGGCGCAGCGCCGGTGCGCCCACCGGTGAACCACCCGCCCACGAAGAAGCCCACGAAGAACGCGAGCGCCATCCATCCCCCCGGCGCGTCTCCGTTGGACTCCACCAGCCCGAAGCGGATGAGGACGAACACGGCGAGCGCGGTGACGCACGCGGACACGAACCACCCGAAGGCGACCCACGACGGGCGGACGTTCTGGAGATGTTCAGAGTGCATGGGCGGCGAGCTCGGCTACGGTGAGTGCTTCCTGGAAAGTGTACTGCACGGGCTGGAAGCTCTGGCGGTGGTGGCGCGTGGGCCCCAGCCGCTCCAGCGCCTCCAGGTGCTCGGGCGTGCCGTAGCCCTTGTTGCGCTCCCAGCGGTAACCGGGATGGCGGGCGGCGAGGCGCTCCATCAGCCGGTCGCGGACGACCTTGGCGAGGATGGACGCGGCCGCGATGCAGTGCACCTTGGCGTCGCCGTCCACGATGGCGGTCTGCGTCTCGGTGCCCAGCTCGGGCACGCGCAGGCCGTCCACCAGCAGGCGCCCCGGCGGGCAGCTCAGGCGGGCGATGGCGCGCTGCATGGCGAGCGCCGTCGCCCGGCGGATGTTGATGCGGTCGATCTCCGCCGCGGAGGCCGCGCCCACGCCCCAGCACACGCACGAGGTGACGATGCGCTCGTACAGCATGGCGCGCTTCTCGGCCGTGAGCTTCTTGCTGTCGTCCACGCCGGCGATCCAGCACCCTTCCGGCAGGATCACCGCCGCGGCGACCACGGGCCCGGCCAGCGGCCCGCGCCCCACCTCGTCCACACCGGCGACGAAGGGCGTGCCCGCGTCCCACCACGCCCACTCTTCCGCGAGCAGCTTGCGGAGGCGCGCCGGCGTGGGCTTTCGTGGAGCCTTGGCCTTGCCGGGCTTCTTCTTGGTGGGCGTTGCCAAAGTCGCGGGCGGGCGGTGCGGGGAACGCTGAGGGGACTGAGAATGGATAAGCGATTGCGTGGCGCGGGGGAAGGCCCGCACCCCCCGCTCGCACCACTCGCGGGACCCTCTCCCGGAAGCGGGAGAAGGAAACTACTGCCCGGGAGGCCGGGCGGCTGTAGCGAGTGCGGCTCCGCCCCGCAGCCGCGAGGCGAAAAGTGCCGGGAAGCCGTCAGCTCCGCTGCGTTCCCTCGGCCTCTGCCTGCTTCAGGTCCTCGTCCGAGAGGACGCGGCGGTCCGGGTCGCGGGCCCCGTCGTCTCCCGGGGTGAACCGGAGGCCGTCCATGTACGGCGTGGGCTTCTTGCGGCGGTAGTCGGCGAACTCCTTGGCGTAGTAGTCGCGCGCCTCCTGCACCGTCTTCGCGCCGGTGACGATGTCGTGCATCAGGTTCAGCGCCAGGAGGTTCGCCTGC
>DASRQW010000251.1 GCA_035696245.1 Longimicrobiaceae bacterium
GCGCGAGGTAGCCGCGGCCCACCTGAACGCCGGCGATGCACAGCTCGCCCGGGAAGCCGGCGGGCACCGGCTGTCCGTCCGCGCCCACGACGTGGATGCCCGTGTTCGCGACGGGGCGGCCGATGGGCACGGTCGCGCCCCCATCCGCCCCGCAGGTCCAGTGCGTCACGTCCACCGCGCACTCGGTGGGGCCGTACAGGTTGTGCAGCGCCACGCCGGGCAGGCGCGCGGCGAAGCGGTCGCGCAGGTCGGCCGGGAGCGCCTCGCCGCTGCACACCACGCGCTTCAGGGCCGCGCACGCCTCCAGCCCGTCGTTCTCCAGGAACGGCCGCAGCATGGACGGCACGAAGTGCAGCGTGGTGATGCCGGACTGCGCGATCACGTCGCGCAGGTACGTCGGGTCCTTGTGCCCCTCCGGCCGGGCGAGGACGAGCCGAGCGCCGGAGATGAGCGGCCAGAAGAGCTCCCACACCGACACGTCGAAGCTGAACGGCGTCTTCTGGAGCACGGCGTCGCCGGCGCCCAGGCTGTACGCGTCCTGCATCCAAAGCAGCCGGTTCACCACGCCGCGGTGCGCGTTCATCGCACCCTTCGGCTTGCCCGTGGAGCCCGACGTGTAGATCACGTACGCCAGCCCGTCCGCATCCGCCGAAACGCTGGACGCGTCGGTAGATACGGATTCGGACGATGCGGATTCGGGAGATGCGGGGCACGGCTGCGCATCCGCCGAATCGTCGTCGGCGAGGAGGAGCGTGACGCCGCAGGGGACGGGCAGCGCGGAGCGGAGCGCGGCGGAGGTGACGAGCACGCGGGCGCCCGCATCTTCCAGCATGAAGAGGCGGCGCGCGGCTGGGTACGACGGATCGACGGGCAGATACGCGCCGCCCGCCTTCATCGCCGCGAGCGCCGCGACCACCATCTCGGCCGAGCGGTCCAGGTGGATGGCGACGACGGACTCGGCGCCCACGCCCGCACTGCGGAGACGGGCGGCCATCGCGTCCGCCGCGGCTTCCAGCTCGCCGTACGTCATGGTGCCGGCCTCGCTCTCCAGCGCGATGGTGTGCGGAGTGCGCGCGGCCTGGGCGGCGATCAGCTCGTGGACGCAGCGGTCCGCGCGGTCGTAGTCGCGCGCTGTATCGTTCCAGCCGTGCACGACCTGGCGGCGCTCCTCGTCGTCCAGCAGCAGGTCGGCGATGCGGCGCGACGGATCCTCAGCCGCGCGGCGAAGGACGATCTCCAGGCGGCGGACGATGCGGTCGGCGGTCGATGCGTCGAAGAGGTCGGTGGCGTACGAGAGCGTGCCCCGCAGCCCATCTCCCGTGTCCTGCAGCGAGAGGACGAGGTCGAACTGCGCGGTGCCGGTGGCGACGGAGTACGGCGCGATGCTCAGGCCCGCATCGGCCGCGGACGACGACTGCGGCGAGGCCGTGTCGAAGTTGAAGAGCACCTGGAAGTACGGGTTGCGCCCCGCATCCCGCCGCGGCTTCAGCTTGCCGACGATGTGCGCGAACGGCAGCGCGTGCTCGTGCGCCGCGAACGTGGTGTCGCGCACCCGGCCCACCATCTCCCGGAACGTGGGGTCGCCGCCGGCGTCCACGCCCAGGACGAGCGAGTCCACGAAGAAACCCGCCATCTCCTCCAGCTCCACCTGCGCCCGGTTGGCGACGGGTGAGCCCACCAGCACGCGCTCCTGCCCGGAGAGGCGGTGCAGCAGCACGCCCCACGCGGCCAGCAGCGTGGCGAAAGGCGTGGCGCCCTCCGCGCGGCCCGCGTCGGTCAGCCGCGCGGCGACGTCCGCCGGCACCTCGAAGCTGCGGTAGCCGCCCGCGTAGCCGGGCTCCTCGGGGCGCGGGCGGTCCGTGGGCAGCTCCAGCGTGTCCGGCGCGTCGGCGAGCTGGGCGCGCCAGTAGTCCAGGCGCGGCGCGGCTTCGTCGCTCTCCAGCCACTCGCGTTCCCAGTGCGCGTAGTCGCCGTACTGCACCGCCAGCTCCTCCAGCGGCGACTCGCCGCCGACCGCGAAGGCGCCGTAGAGCACCGTCAGCTCGCGCAGGAACACGCCCTCGCTCCACCCGTCGAACACCAGGTGGTGTGCGGTTGCGAGCAGCAGGTGGCGCTCCTCTTCCAGGCGGACGAGGACCAGGCGCAGCAGCGGCCCTTTGGCAAGATCAAACGGCCGCGTCGCCTCTTCCGTCGCCACGCGTGCGGCCTCGGCGTCACGGTCTTCGGCAGCGATCCCGCTGAGGTCGATCACCTCGACCGTGCGGGGATCTGCGGGGGCGACGACCTGCGCAGGCTCGCCGTCCAGCACGGCGAACGTGGTGCGCAGGACCTCGTGGCGGCTCACGATCTCGGTCAGCGCGCGCTCCAGCACGTCCACGCGCAGCGGGCCGCGAAGCTCGTAGCCGTTGGGGATGTGGTACGCCGGGTTCTGGAGCTGTAGCTGCGAGAGCAGCCAAAGCCCCTGCTGCGCGTGGCTGAGCGGAAAGGTGTAGACTTCCTGCCCCGCCGCGCCCGCCGCCGTGCCGTCCTGCGCCTGCGCATCCTGCTGCTGCATGGAAAATCCTCTGGGTTGCCGCGCCGCGTCGTGATCGGGCGGGTGATTCGGGTTCGAGAGATGGTCGGGAGATGCAAAGCGGTGGGGATGGATGAGATGTCATCCATCTTCCCGCGTCCGTTCTATGTCAATGGATCACAAGCTCTTGAGGATTCCGTCGTCCACGGTGCCCACGCGGCGCTGGGTGCGCGCGACGCGGCCGAGGGTGGGTCCGGAAGGCTTCGGCGCCTGGCCGCGTACTTCGTCGACGTGCGCGGCCAGGCGGGCGACCGTGGTGTGCTCGAACACGCGCCGCAGCGGGAGCGTGACGCCCATGCCCGCGCGGATGCGGGCGGCGACCATTGCGGCGAGCAGCGAGTGCCCGCCCAGATCGAAGAAATCCGCATCCACGCTCACCGTCTTGCGGCCGAGCACTTCGCCCCAGATGGCGGCGAGGGCTTCTTCGGTAGATGTGCGAGGCGCGACGTGGGCGGCGGCGGGGGCGATGCCCTCGCGGCGGTCGTCGGCCAGGGCGCGGCGGTCCACCTTGCCCGCGGGCGTGAGCGGCAGCGCGTCCAGCCGCACGAACAGGCCGGGCACCATGTGCTCGGGCACCCGCTCGCGCAGGTGGTCGCGGAGCGCGGCGGCGTCCGGCAGCGCGTCCGCGTCGGCCACGAGGTAGGCGGCGAGCGTGCGTTCCGTGCCCTCCGCGCGAACCACGACGGCGCAGTCGCGCACGGCGGGGTGGGCCCGCAGCGCGGCCTCCACCTCGCCCGGCTCGATGCGGAAGCCGCGCACCTTCACCTGGCGGTCGGTGCGGCCCAGGAACTCCAGCGTGCCGTCCGCCGTCCAGCGCACGCGGTCTCCGGTGCGGTAGAGCACGCTCCCCGGCGCGCCGAACGGATCGGGGACGAACGAGGCCGCGGTCCGCGCGGGCTGGCCCAGGTAGCCGTCGCCCACCGCGATCCCGCCGATGCACAGCTCGCCCGGCACGCCCAGCGGGACGAGCGCCATCGACTCGTCCACCACGTGGCAGTCCAGGTTGGGCAGCGGCCGGCCGATGGAGACCCCGCGCGCGTCGTCCGCCAGCGGCCGGG
>DASRQW010000252.1 GCA_035696245.1 Longimicrobiaceae bacterium
GCGGCGGCGGGCGGCGCGGTTGCGGCGGGGGGTGGAGCGTCCGGGCGGAGCGGGGCGCCGTTGGTCTCGGGAACGAAGCCCCACGCGCCCGCGGCCAGCACCCCGGCCGCGGCGAGGAAGGCCGGTGCGCGCCGCCAGGGCGCGCGCGGAGTGCCGCGGTGCGTCATCTCGCCCCTCAATGCGTCACGATGTCGTTCGCCACGGCGGGGTCGGCCACCGGGGGCCGCGCGCCGCTGGTGGGGCCGCCGCCGGGCAGCTCTTCCTGCCAGTGCTCCAGCATCAGCTGCTGGAGGCGGAAGCTGGACCGGGTGTTCTCCTCCACGTCGATGGCCAGCTCGAAGAAGGCCGCCAGCGACCAGAGCGCGGCGGCCCCCACCAGGCTGGCGAGCAGCACGTACACCTGCTCCATGCGGCCGACGTGCGCGTCGCCGATGATGGAGAAGAAGACCAGCGCCCCGATGAGCACGGTGATCACGCCCAGGAAGCGCAGCAGCCCCACCAGGAAGCGCAGGTTGCCGTACCGCTTCTCCACCCCGGCAAGCCGGCGCGGGGTGCGGCGCTCCTTGAGCAGGTTGCCGCACTTGGGGCAGCGGTCGAGCGTGGGGTCGTCCACCACCGTGCCGCAGTGCGTGCACTGCACGGGCGTGGAGAATAGATGCAGGGACATGGCCTGTGCGCCGTGGTTTGAGCGGTGCGCGGAGCCCCGGCGAGGGGGCGCGCGGATGTTTCCGCGGGGTTGCCGGAAACCACCGTCAAGCGCAACGGGCGTGCCACGCGAGGGGAACTGCGCCGCGTCCGGCGGGCGCGCGGGGCACCCGCCGGCGTGGGCGTCGCGCGGCTCAGGCCAGGGACAGCTGGGAAGGGGCGGAGGCGCGGGTGCGGCGGCGGGCCGGCTTGGGCGCCGGGGCCTGCACCGCGGCCACCAGGCGGCGCATGGCCAGCAGGCGCAGCGACCGCTCGGTGTGGATGGCGACCGCGTGGAAGCGGCGGCAGCCGCGGCATTCCAGGTCGTAGCCCACCGCGTCCAGCGGCAGCGAGCGCTCCAGGCGCGTGCCCGGGGCCGCCTCCAGCGCCGCGGCACAGCCCGGGCACGTGGGCAGCTTACCTGCTTCGACCTGCGCGGCGATGGCGCGGGCGTCGCGGTCTGCGAAGGCGCGCCAGGTGTTCACGCGGCGCGCGGTGTTGGGAGTGGAGGTTCGAGGCATTCCGTCAGGTCCGTGGTAGGGGTTGCGACTCCGCGGATCGGAAGGGCGCGAGCGCCGCGTCCGCGGGGACTGACTGGGAACAGGTGTTGGGCAAGGAGGATGCCATAGACGGCCCGCCGCATACCACGGACACGCCCGCCTGCTTGCTTTCATCTAATCTGTACGAACGTTCGCCAACCACCAAGAGCTTCGGGGATTATTCGCATTCCGCCGCTGGGTTGCATCTCCGCCTCGCGCGTCGCCGATGGCCGGCGCCACGCCTCACCTCGGTCGCCGCCGGCGCGATTCGGGGCGGACGACGAGGCGCCGATGCTCGTTTCCGCGTCGGAAAGACGGGGAAGATGCGGCGGTGATCTTCTCGATGGACGGTAGATGCAGGTCGGGCGGAGTGTGACGGAGATGCGGATCGGCAGGCGTGATCGGGAGATGCGATCGGGCGATCGGGTGAGGTTCGCGGCCAGTCCTCGGCTGCACGGCCGATGGGAGGCGGTGTGGCTGTCGCGGATCGGCAGCGCATCGGCTGATGCGTGCGGGACATGGGATCGAGCTGTCATCGATCGCGCATCTTTGCCCATCTGCGGATGCGGGGACATCTTTCTCGGGGGGAGGCCGCGCATCGGCCGTGGACCGCCGTGCATCTCCCGAAGCGTATTGCGCTGGGGCGGCGGGGGTACGGCGATTGCGCGCCGGCCGCCGTGCATCTCCCGTGACCCCGAACGCCAGAGCCGAATGCCCAACCGCCTCGCCGCCGAGACCAGCCCGTACCTGCTGCAGCACAAGGACAACCCGGTGGATTGGTATCCCTGGGGCCCCGAGGCGCTGGAGCGGTCGCGAACCGAGGACCGGCCCATCCTGCTGTCGGTGGGCTACTCGGCCTGCCACTGGTGCCACGTGATGGAGCACGAGTCGTTCGAGAACGAGCAGACGGCGCGGCTGATGAACGAGCTGTACGTGTGTATCAAGGTGGACCGCGAGGAGCGGCCCGACATCGACAGCATCTACATGACCGCCGTGCAGCAGATGACGGGGCACGGCGGCTGGCCGATGACGGTGTTCCTCACGCCTGAAGGCGTGCCCTTCTACGGCGGCACGTACTACCCGCCGGAGCCGCGGCACGGGATGCCCTCGTTCCGCCAGGTGCTGGCGGGCATCGCCGAGGCGTACCGCGAGCGGCGGGCGGACGTGGACCGCAGCGCCGAGGAGCTGCGCGGCGCCCTTCGCGAGAGCGCGGCCCTGCGCCCGCAGCCCGCGGCGGTGGACGCGACCGTGCTGGAGCGCGCGCACGCCGGGCTGGCGTCGCGGTACGACGGGCGCAACGGCGGCTTCGGCGGCGCGCCCAAGTTCCCGCAGCCCATGATGATCGAGTTCCTGCTGCGTCACTGGAAACGCACTGGCGCCTCCGAGCCGCGGCTGATGAGCGAGCAGACGCTGCGGCGCATGGCGGCGGGCGGCATGTACGACCAGGTGGGCGGCGGCTTCCACCGCTACAGCGTGGACGCGAAGTGGCTGGTGCCGCACTTCGAGAAGATGCTGTACGACAACGCGTTGCTGGCCCGCGCGTACCTGCACGCGCACCAGGCCACCGGCGCCCCCGAGCACCGCCGCGTCGCGGAAGAGGTGCTGCGCTACGTGCTCCGCGAGATGACGTCGCCCGAGGGCGGCTTCTACTCCGCCCAGGACGCGGACAGCGAGGGCGAGGAAGGCCTGTTCTACGTCTGGACGCCGGACGAGGTGGACGCGCTGCTGGGTGACGAGGACGGCCCGCTCTTCCGCACCTACTACGACGTCTCCGCGGAGGGCAACTTCGAAGGCCGCAACATCCTGCACGTCGAGCGCCCGGTGCGCGACGTGGCGCGGGACGCCGGGGTGACGGAGGAGCGCCTGTCCGCCGCGCTGGAGCGGGGGCGCGGCGTGTTGTACGAGGCGCGGGCGAAGCGCGTGTGGCCGGGGCTGGACGACAAGGTGCTCACGGCCTGGAACGCGATGATGCTGCACACCTTCGCGGAAGCGGCGCGCATCCTGGGCTCCGCCGAGTACCGCGACGCGGCGGTGGCGAACGCGGAGTTCCTGCTGCGCGAGCTCCGCGCCGACGGCCGCCTGCTGCGCACGTACAAGGACGGGCGCGCGAAGATCGGCGCGTTCCTGGAAGACCACGCGCTACTCGCGGACGCATTGCTCGCGCTGTACGAGACCACGTTCGACCCGCGCTGGGTGGCCGAGGCGCGCGCCCTCGCCGACGCGATGCTGGACGGGTTCTGGGAAGAGGACGAAGGCGCCTTCTACGACACCGCCCGCGACGCCGAGACGCTGGTCGTGCGCCCGCGCGACATCTTCGACAACGCTACGCCTTCGGGGAACTCCGTCGCCGTGGGCGCGCTCCTGCGCCTCGCCGCGCTCACGGGCGAGGAGCGCTACTCACGCGTGGCGGCGCGCGTGATCGAGCAGATGGCGGAGCTGGCCGCGCGCATGCCCTCCGGCTTCGGGCACCTGCTCTGCGCCATCGACTTCCACCTCGCGACCCCGCAGGAAGTCGCCATCGTCGGCGCGCCGGGAGATGCGGACACCGACGCGCTCCTGGCGGTCCTCCGCCGCGCCTACCTCCCCAACACCGTCGTCGCCCTCGCCCTGCCGAACGCGCCCGAAGACATCATCTCGGCAATCCCCCTCCTCGCCGACCGCCCGCAGCTGGACGGCCGCGCGACCGCCTACGTCTGCGAGCGCTTCGCCTGCCAGGCGCCGGTCACCGACCCCGCCGCGCTTTCCCAACAGCTCGGCCTCACACCCGCGGCCTGACCCGCGCGCGATGGCGGCATCGGCCACCGCCGTCCCTTGCGCCCCCACGTCGCCCAGCGGCACTTTCCCGCGCCGACGCACGTTCCTGTCGGACACCGCGCCGCCGACCACTGACGCACCCAGCCCCTGCCAAGGTCGCGCGCACGTCCAACGCGCGCCGGCCAGGCTCCCCTCCCCCAGGCAGTTTTGGGGGAGGGGCTGGGGGTGGGGGCCCACCGCCGCCACCCATCCACCACACCGCATGCCCGACTTCACCTACTTCGGCGGCATCGACTTCTCCGGCGCGAAGGAGCCCCTCTCCAACCTGTGGAGCGCGGTGGGCACCGAGCGCAACGGCAAGCTGCACGTGCTCGCGCTCTGCCCGCACCCGTTCCGCGCGGACCTGACGGCGTGCGTGGCCGGCGGATGGCGCAAGAGCGTGAGCGCGGCCGAGGGCGACCGCATCCTCTGGGGCGCCGACTTTCCCTTCGGCCTCCCCGCCGATGCAAGCCAGCGCATCGCCGGCGAGCGGCGGCCGTCGTGGGCGGGCACCGCAGCCTGGGTCGCCGACCGCCCAGCCGACGAGGTGCGCGAGCTGTTTCCGGAGATGCACAAGCGCATGCGCGCCACCGACGCGAACGGCGCCCTCGCCCCGCTGGACATGCGCCTCTACCGCCAGACGGTCGAAGGCATCCGCTGCCTGCACGAGCTTCGCGACACGGCGGACGTCTCCATCCTCCCCGTCGCGCCGGACGCGTCCGCATCCACCGTGCTGCTGGAGGTCTACCCGTCCGGCACGGTTCGCGACCTGGGGATCAAGGGCAGCAAGGTGCCGTCGCGCCCGGGCGAGGTGCGCGCCCGCCCCGCCGCGCTGCGCCCGTACGCGACCTTCGACCATCCCTCGCTCGAAGTGATCGCCGTCACGCTCGAGGACGCGCGCGACGCTGTGCTCGCCTGCCTCACCGCCTTCCTCTGCCGCGGCGACCTGGATCAGCCCGCCCGCGTCTCCAACCGCCCCGCGGAGCTCGTGGAGCTGGAAGGCTGGATCTACCGCGCGCCCGACGCTCTCGGCTCGGCAAGCGCGTAGCTCGCGGTAGATGCATAACGGCCCAATGACCGCACGATGCGCGAAGCATCGCCGATTTCACGCAACCACTCGATGGGAACCAGCGCCGGGAAGGAGATAAGCCCATGTCGACGACTCAGCTCCGCTGGCACATCGATGCGCCGCCCGCAGCCGTCTACGCCGCGCTGATCGATCCCGACGCGGTCGCCAGGTGGATGGTGCCCGATGACATGACCAGCCGCGTGCACCATTTCGACGCTCGCGAAAGCGGCCTCTTCCGCATCTCGCTCACCTATCGTGCACCGGACGCCGCAGGCAAGAGCGGCGCGCACACCGACACCTATCACGGGCGCTTCGTGCGGCTCGTGCCCGGCGAGCTGGTGATCGAGACGGTGGAGTTTGAGACCGCCGACCCCGCCATGCGCGGCGAGATGACCGTCTCGTTCGCCCTCTCGCCCGCGGACGGCGGGACGGACCTGCTGGCGCTCCACTCCAACGTCCCGCCCGGCATTGACCCCGCCGACAACGAAACCGGCTGGCGCATGTCCCTGGCAAACCTGGCTCGCCTCTTGGATGGCGCCGGCCGAAGAGAGGAGCGGCACTGATTGCAACAGGTGCCGCGGAGCCGAACGCCCCCGAGCTGGCTGGACGATCTGAGAACGACCTACGGTTCGTCCCGAGGGATTCCGGAACACACCATGGTAATGATGGAATGTCCGGGTTCCACGGCGGGCACGGCAGTCATCGCCTCTACCCGGAAGTCGTCCACCACGCCCACCGGAGAGTTCCCCTCAGCCCGGCTGAGACAGCCAGAGACCGTGAGTTCGACGACGTAGTCCTGAGCTGTGCTGTTGTGAGCGTAGTCCAGGGTCGACATCGCCGCGGACCAGAAATAACGCCGACGTGCCATGAGTACTCCTTTACGTCAGGATTGAACGTCGTCGGCCACCAGCCAGAGGCACGTACCGCCGCGCCCATCCGTCTTCGTGGTGTCGTCGTCGTACGTCTCGGTGCTGATGCCGGCGATGGTGCCGCCGGTGCCCACGTGCTGCTTGAGCTGCCAGCCGCGCGGAAGCGGCTCCTGGTCGCTGTTCACGTTGTAGGCGCCCCAGTAGTGGCTGAACTTCAGCTTCAGGTACGTCTGCGCGGCCGTGAGCCCGGGTGTGTCGCCCACGTACAGGCCCGGCACGTAACCGGAAGATGCCACCGCGTCGTACCACTCGTTGCAGTACGCGATCACGTCCGCCGAAGCGGAGCTCGAGCTCACGCACTCCAGGTCGCACCACACGTTGACGCCCGGTGGGAAGCCGAGCTGCTTGGTGAACTTGGCCGCGTTCGATCCGTACTGCGCCCCCAGGTCGGCCGTGGGGCTCCAGCCGGGGTTCAGCACGTGCTGCACGACCATCAGCGCCAGCCCGGCGCCCAGGATGTCCTTCGCCTCCTGCGTGGTCAGGTCGCGCCCCGCGGCCATCTGCGTGCGTCCCACGTAGCGCACGCAGAACCGGTAGCCCTTCGCCCGGAACGCCTCCGCCGCAGAGGCGCTCAGCGGCGTATCCACGTCGAACCCCTTCAGCCCCGGCGGGGCGGCCTGCACGCTCCCCGGCAGGCTTGCGGCTGCTGCACCGGCATCATCGCTCATCGATCTCCGAGGGTGGATGGCGTCTGACGAGTCTCTGGCCGCATCCTAGCCCACAGCTGCGAGACGATCAAGACTGACGTGAATTGCTCGGACAGACGGGAGATGTGGATCAGACGATGGCGCGGCGGGCGAGGGCCATCACATCGTCGAGCATGGCCTCGGTGAGGCGGCCGGTGAAGGTGTTCTGCTGGCTGGGATGGTACGAGCCGATGAGCGTGAGCCCCGGTTCCACGCGCGCCGTGGCCCCGTGCCCGAACTTCGGCAACGGCGTGGGGATGGCGTAGCCGGCGTCGCGCAGGACGCGGATCGCCTGTTCCCACGCGAAGCCGCCCAGGCAGAGCACCGCGCGCAGCTCCGTCAGCAGCGCCAGCTCGCGGCGGATGAAGGCGAAGCACGCATCGCGCTCGCCGGGGAGCGGCTTGTTGTCCGGCGGCGCGCACTTCACCGCGCTGGTGACGTATGCGCCGGTCAGCGCCAGCCCGTCGTCGCGGTGGGCGGACGTGGGCTGGTTCGCGAATCCCGCGCGGTGCAGCGCCGCGAACAGCCAGTCGCCCGAGCGGTCGCCGGTGAACATGCGGCCGGTGCGGTTGGCGCCGTGCGCGGCGGGCGCCAGACCCAGCACCAGCAGCCGCGCCGCGGGATCGCCGAAGCCCGGCACCGGCCGCGCCCAGTAGTCCCATTCGCGGAACGCGCGCTTCTTCTCCACACCCACGCGCTCGCGCCACTCCACGAGACGCGGGCACAGGCGGCACTCCGCCACCTCCGCGTTCACCACCTTCAGCATCGTCCCCCCGGTTCGGAAAAACAGCGCACCCTCCCGCGCTTGGCGGAAGGGTGCGGACGTGTTGCGGACCTGCCGCCGCTCAGGGCCGCTTGCGCGACGGCGGCGGGGTGCGCGCGGGCTCGGGCGACCGCGACGGCTCCGCGCGCGGCGACTCGGGAGCGCGCTGGGGCTCGGCTCGCGGCTCCTCGCGGCGCTCCACGCGCGGCTCTTCACGGCGGGTCTCCACCCGCGGCTCCTCACGGCGGGGCTCCTCGCGGCGCGGCTCTTCGCGGCGAGGCTCCGGCGTGCGGGCGGGCTCCTGGCTGCGCGTCTCCTCCCAGCCACGGCGGCGCGGCGAATCGTCCGCCGGCTGGGCGCGGCGGGGCTCGTCGCGGGGGGCGGGCGGGGCATCCGCCGGCTCCGCGCGGCGGATGTCGATTGGGCGGCGGCGCGGTGCGTCGGCACGCACGTCGCCATCGTCCCCACGCGTCACGGCGCCGGGGAGCACGCGGCCCGTGCCCGGGTCCTGCGGGTCGCCCGTTGCCGGCTGCGGCCGGACGCGGGTGGGCACCACCGCGTTCGTGGAGTCGTCGGTGTGCGGGGCGCGCGGACGGCGCGGAACCGTGGGCCCCTCGCCGGTGCCGCCATGGTTGTAGCAGGCGGACTGGAGCCGCGACAGGCGCGTGGTGCGCACCGAGCCGTCACCGCAGCGCACGTCCACGAACGGGTCCTGCCCCACGTAGCCGTACGCGCCATCGTAGTTCCCGTATCCCCCGTATCCGCCATACCCGTCATAACCGTAGCCGCTTCCGTAGGCGTACCCGCCGTCCAGCAGCGACGGCCGCACCTCCAGCAGGTCGGTGGCCCAGTCGTCGTCGCCCTGCGGCGGCAGCAGCGCGTCCAGGATCTCCCGCACCTGCGCACGGGGGTTGGTGGACACCAGCGCCGTCCCGTAGCCCAGCGATCGCTGCGACATGCCGGCCGACCAGCGGATGTCGTTCAGGCTCATCCGGTTGCGGGAGGCGACGGCGAGCAGGTACGTGCCGTAGCGCCGCGCCTGGCCCACCCGGCCGAACCGGTCGCCCGAGGATGTGAGATCAACGCGGTTCTGGCCCGCGCGCAGGTACGCGGCCTCGCTGCGGTAGCGCGGGTAGAGCAGCTGCACGCCCCCGCCTGGCACCACCTCGAACACGGCCACGAAGGCATCGTCGTTCGTCTCCAGCCGGAAAGCCGAGCCCGCCGCCTCGCCGATGCGCACGTACAGCGGCCCCGTGCCGCGGTGCGAGCCGCTGGGGGCGGGGGTGGGGTCGCCGTAACCATAGCCGCCGCCGGCGCACGCGGCCAGCGGCGCCAGGAGCAATGCTAAGGCGGCAAGACTTCGCTTCATGGGGACCTCTGTTGCGGCGGGTTGGCGGAGCGGCACGTCTCGTCATCCGCACGGGGCAAGGAGCACGCCCGGCGTACGGGAAATCGCAACGCATTTCGCATCTATCACTTACACCGGGATGCCGCCGGGGTTTCGGCCGCGTGCGTCGCCGGGCAGTGACAGGCGGCGTCTCACCCGGCGGACATCTTCCGCCAGCCCTCGCGGGCGAGGACGGCCCAGCCCGCCATGAACGCCAGCCCTCCCAGCGGCGTGATCGCCCCCAGCACGCCGATGCCGCTCAGCGCGAGCGCGTATAGGCTGCCGGAGAAGAGCACGGTGCCCGCGACGAAGAGCCACCCGGCCAGCCGCAGCCCGCCCGTCTCCCCCCGCGCGCCGGCGAGTGCGACGGCGAGCAGGGCCAGCGCGTGGTACATCTGGTAGCGCGCGCCCGTCTCGAAGGCGGAGAGCAGCTCGGGGGCGAGGCGGCCGCGCAGCGCATGGGCCCCGAAAGCCCCGGCGGCCACCGCAAGCAGCGCGAACACGCAGCCCAGCACCCAGAAGCGTCGCATCAATCGTTCGTCCATCGGAGTTGGGAATCTCATCGTCGGACAACAAGAATGCCGGGGAGGTGCGGGCACCGCCAGGGAACGCCGCCGTTCATCCATCGTCCTGAATGGAAGCGCCACCTCGTCTCTCGACGCGCCGGTCCATCCGCCGAGCCTCGGCCCGGCACACGATCCTCTCCGCGCATCGCGCCGTGCGCCGGAACGGATGGAGGGCGGGGCGCCGGAGGATGCGAATCTGCGGACCTAAACCGCTGCACAGCAGGTACTTGAGATGCGGGGAACGCGACTTGCTAAGGCGGGAGACGGATTTTCCCCAGCGCGACACCTCATCGACTCAGACCGGACCCATGGACCAGACCCAGCCGCCCCGCGCGTCGTTCCGGAAGGCGCACCCCGGCTTCTTCTGGGGAATCACCACGCTGGTGCTGCTCTTCCTGGCTGGCGCGGCGGCAGTCGCCTCGCGCGTGCCCGAGTACCGCGAAGACGCGGCGGAGCTGAGCGCGCGCATGACGGCGCAGGAGCGCGCCACCCGCGACCGCGTGCTCAACTCGCGGGCGCGGCGCTCGGACCTGGCCATCGCGCTGCTCCAGCGGGAGCTGCGCATCAAGCAGCTGTCGCAGAAGGGCCTGCACCTGGCGCTCGACACCAAGGACTCCACGCTGTACCTGCGCAACGGGCACGCGACGCTGCGGCAGGTGCGGGTCGCCATCGGGCCGGACAGCACGGTGCAGGGGCCCAACGGGCAGACGTGGCGGATGGTGACCGCGCTGGGCGAGCGCAGGCTGACCGAGAAGCAGACGGACCCGGTGTACACCGTGCCGGAGTGGGTGTACGCCAGCAAGGGACGGCCGGTGCCGCCGGAGAGCGAGCGGCGCATCTCCGGCGCGCTGGGCGCGTACGTGCTGCGGCTGGACGACGGCACGGAGATCTACAGCGAGCCCAGCTCCGGCCCGTTCGCGGGGACGGTGAAGCCGGCCTCGTTCATGGTCAAGGGCCACGACCTGGCCGCCATCTTCGACGCGATCAAGACCGACACGCCGGTCTACATCTACTAGCAGCAGGAGGTGCCGATGGACGACACGAACGACAAGCGCAGGCGGGAAGGCACGCCGGAGCGCCGCAACTACGCCCCGCCGGGCCGCCTGCGCCGCATCTTCCACGACCACCGGGGCGCCACGCTGGCCATGATCTTCCTGGCGGTGGCGGCGGTGTCGCTCTTCGCGGCCACGTCGGCGTGGGCGGTCAACGAGCGCTTCAAGCGCGACGTGACCCAGATCGCCTACACGCACGACGCCCAGTCGCTGCAGTTCCTGGAGCAGCAGGAGGCGAAGAGCGTGGCCGAGATGCAGGGCCGCGTGCAGACGGCCGAGCAGAAGGCCAAGGCCATGGAGCCCAGCAACCGCGCCTACCTCGTCGTGTCCATCGCCGAGCGGCGCGTGCTGTACCTCAAGGGCCGCGACACGCTCTTCCGCGCCCCGGTGGCCGTGGGCTCGGGCGAGACGATGGTGCTGGACGGGCAGACCAAGCGCTTCCAGACGCCGCGCGGCCGCATGAGCATCACGCACAAGGAGAAGGACCCGGTGTGGGTGCCGCCCAACTGGCACTACGTGCAGATCGCGCGCAAGAACCACATGGGCATCATCGACATGAGCGACGCGCCGCCCAACGCGCTGGCCGGCTACCCCGAGGGCCAGGTGCCCATCAGCCACGGCGCCGTCATCATCCCGCCGTGGGGCAGTCCGCAGCGCCGCTACAAGGGCACGCTGGGCGCCGCGAAGCTGGAGATGGAGGACGGCTACTACTTCCACGGCACGGACAACGAGAACTCCGTGGGAAGCGCCGCCAGCCATGGCTGCCTGCGTATGCGCAAGGAAGACATCCTGTGGATGTACGACCACGTTCCCGTGGGCACGCAGGTCTACATCTACTGACACTGTCGGTAGATGGGGGAGGGTAGGCTGGACGAAGGGAGGAGGCCAAGCGGCTTCCTCCCTCCTTTTCGCGTTGCTTGGGATGTGTCGTGGGCCGGGGGTGCCCCCTCCCCCGGCCCCTCCCCCGCAAGCGGGAGAGGGGAGAACTACTTGCGGTGGTGACAGTTACGCGCGTTGATCGACGTGATCGGGTACGGTTGGACGGCTCGATCGCGAATCGGAGATTCGGCATAGATCGGCGTAGAAGCCAAACCCGCCGTCGAGCGGCGCTCCTCCACCGGTCGTGGACGAGCGGCAGCTCTTCCCCACGCTCCTCCGCCGCCCGATAGCGATTCCGCCGGTTGAGCCTGGGCCTTCGCCTCCGTATGTTGTGCGGCGGGCGGGGATTCGGGCGGGTGCGCCGACGCCGCCCGATCCGCCCGTCCTTCCTCCCCGCCCACCACGCAGCCGATTGAGCCACGCATTCCGACCGTCGCGCGCTGGCGCACGCGGCTTCCCCGGCAGGCCGCGTCAACGTCACGCCCTGCTGTCCGGCGGCGCGTGGCGGACGGCATTGCTCGCGTCGGTGCTGCTCGTCGTGGGCTGCGCGCGCGAGGCTCCGCGGAAGCCGGGGGCGGCGCCACTGCCGTGGGGCGGCGATGCGGAGGGCGGCGCGCCGTTCGTGGAGGCCGACCCGGCGGATCCCGCCAGGGTGCGCGGGTTCGACGTGGAGATCGCGGGGATGATCGCGCACGGGCTGGGGCGCGAGCCGAAATTCGTGCAGGTGGCCTGGTCGTCCATCGAGGCGTCGGTGGAGCGGGGCGACTTCGACCTGGGGATGTCTGGGATGGAGGACCGGCCGGAGCTGCGGGCCCGCCACTCGGTCAGCATCCCGTACTTCGAGTTCCGCGAGGTGCTGGCGGTGCGCCCGGCGGACCGGGGCCGCTTCCGCCGCCTGTCCGACCTGGCGGGAAGGCGCGTGGCGACGCTGGGCGCGACGACGGCGTACCAGATGCTGCTGGACGAACAGGCGCGCTCCGGCCTGGTCCCCGTCTCGTACGACGACGACGTGCACCCGTACGCCGACCTCGTGGCGGGCCGCGTGGACGCCGTGCTGCTGGACAACATCATCGCCGACCGTTCGCTGCGGCGCACGGGCGGCTTCGTCATCCAGCCCCAGCCCGCCGCCGTGGGCCACTACGTCGCCGTTTTCGCCCGGTCGCGCGTCGCGCTGCGCGACTCCGCGAACGCCATCCTGCGCGCCCGCATGCGCGACGGCTCGCTGGAGAAGACCTTCCGCGCCTGGGGCGTGTGGGACGAGACGCAGGCGCGCTACTTCCAGCACGCGCTGGCGGAGGCGCCGCGGGGCCAGGGCGGCGCCGCGGCAGAGGGGGCGCGGCCGGGCCTGGCGGCATACCTGCCGGCGCTGCTCCGGGCCGCGGGCATCACGCTGCTGCTGTCGTGCCTGGCGATGGCGATGGCCGTGGCCGTGGGCATCGCGGTGGCCGCGGGGCGGGTATACGGGCCGCCGTTCGTCCGCGCCGCGCTCGCCGTGTACGTGGAGGTGATGCGCGGCACGCCGGTGCTGCTCCAGCTCTTCGTCATCTACTACGGCCTCTCCTCGGTGGTCCGCCTGCCGGCGATGGCGGCGGCGATCCTGGGTCTGGGCCTCAACTACGCCGCCTACGAATCCGAGATCTACCGCGCCGCACTGGAAGCCATCCCCCGCGCGCAGCTCGAAGCGGGGCGTACGCTCGGCCTCTCCGAGGGCCAGATCCTGCGGCTGATCCGCGGCCCGCAGGCGCTGCGGCTGGCTCTGGCCCCGATGACCAACGACTTCGTGGCGCTGCTCAAGGACTCGTCGCTCGTGTCGGTGATCACCGTGGTGGAGCTGACCAAGCAGACCGCCATCTACGCCACCAACGTGGGGAGCTGGGTGGTGCCGGGGCTGCTCTGCGCGCTCGTGTACCTGGCCATGTCGCTGCCGCTCTCGCGCTTCGCGCGCGGGCTGGAGCGGCGCTGGAGCTGGACGTGAGCGGCGAGCTGCGGGTGCGCGCGCTGGAGGTGGCGCACGGCGCGAAGCAGGTGCTGCGCGGCGTGAACGTGACCGTCGCGCCGGGCCAGATCTGCGCGCTGATGGGGCTTTCCGGCGCGGGGAAGTCCACGGTCCTGCGGTCGGTCGCGGCGCTGCAGCCGTTCAGCGCCGGGAGCATAGACGTGGGCGGGTTCACGCTCCGCCCCGGCCCCGTTCCGCGCGAGTCGCGGCTGCGCGGGCTGCGCAGCAAGGTGGGGATGGTGTTCCAGGCGCACGCGCTGTTCGAGCACCTCACGGCGCTGGAGAACGTGATGCTCGCGCCCGTGCACGCCCTGGGCTGGACGCGCGAGCGCGCGAGGGCGGCCGCCCTGGCGCTGCTGGAGGAGCTGGGCGTGGCGCATCGTGCCGGCGCCCATCCGCGCGAGCTGTCCGGCGGCGAGGCGCAGCGCGTCGCCATCGCCCGCGCGCTCGCGCCGGACCCCACGCTGCTGCTGATGGACGAGCCCACCTCCGCGCTCGACCCGGCACGGCGCGGAGCGCTCGGCGAGACGCTGGGCGGCCTGGCGCGGCAGGGGCGCGGGCTGCTCATCTCCACGCACGACGTGGATTTCGCGCGCGCCCACGCCACCCGCGTCGCCGTGCTCTCCGGCGGCGGGCTCGTGGAGGAAGGCCCCGCCGCCGACGTCCTCGACCACCCCCGGCATCCCGAGACCCGAGACCTCCTCCGCGGTCCCGGAGCCAGCCCGCGCTGACACGACGCGGCGGCGAGCCAGTCCGAACGTCGCGCAATGCTTCGGCAGCAGCGGGCGCAGGCGGGCTAGCGCCGTCGTAGCCGGCGGGTTCAGCCGCCGGGGGATGCGGCGGCCGTGTCGCCT
The DNA here is from genome assembly GCA_035696245.1 of Longimicrobiaceae bacterium. Classification (NCBI taxonomy): domain Bacteria; kingdom Pseudomonadati; phylum Gemmatimonadota; class Longimicrobiia; order Longimicrobiales; family Longimicrobiaceae; species Longimicrobiaceae bacterium. The sequence goes on from DASRQW010000252.1 coordinate 14,198, forward strand.
CCCGCCCGACTATGCCGCGGCTCTGCATCGGCCGTGCATCACGATCCATCCCCTTCGGCCGATCGGTCCGCATCCGCTTCGCCGAGGTGAAGATGCGTTCGCCGCGAGCCGCCGGGCCGCGGCTTTCGGCGCATCCCCCGGCCGTGCTAGGTTGCGTGGATATCAACCCGAACCCGGAGATTGTCTTCGTGCGGAGAACCTCCAAGCTGGCGGCCCTCGTCTTCGTCGCCGCCGTTTCCACTCCCTGCGCCGCGCATGCGCAGGCCGGCGCATCGCAGCCCGCGTCTGCGTCTGCCGCGAGCGACACGTCCACGCGGCTGGTGCGGCCGGTGCCGGTCACGCACGCGTACCAGGCCGCGCTGGCGGCGGGCACGCGCACGGCCACGGGCCAGCCCGGCGGCGCGTACTGGCAGCAGCGCGTGAGCTACCGGATCGACGCGGAGCTGGACCCGGCCACGGCGCTGCTGCGCGGCCGCGAGCGCGTGGTCTACCACAACCGCTCGCCGCGCGCGCTGCCGTTCATCGCCCTGAACCTGTACCAGAACATCTTCACGCCCGGCGTGCCGCGGAACCGCACCGTACCCGTGTTCAATGGCGGCGTCACGCTGGAGAGCGTCGCGGTGGGCGGCGCCGCCCTGGCGGATCGCAGCGGCGAGGCGGCGACGAACCCGGTGAGCCCCGGCTACGTGGTGAGGGGCACGCTCGCGCGCCTCAACCTGCCGCACCCGCTGGCGTCCGGCGACAGCCTGGTGCTGGACGTGGCCTGGCATCACACCGTGCCGCCGAAGGGCGCTTTCCGCACCGGGTGGGAGGACGCGCTGGGCGGCCGGGTGCTCCAGGTGGCGCAGTGGTACCCGCAGATCGCCACGTACGACGACGTGCGCGGCTGGGACGAGACTCCGTACCTGGGCGACGGCGAGTTCTTCCTGGAGTACGGCGACTTCGACGTGTCGCTCACTCTGCCCGCGGGCTGGCTGGTGGGCGGGACGGGCACGCTCCGGAACCCCGAGCAGGTGCTCACCGCTGCCGAGCGCACCCGCCTGGCCTCTGCCGCGCGCTCCGACAGCGCGCTCGCCATCGTCACCGAGGCCGACCTGCGCAACCACGCCGCCACCGCGGCCGGCACGGGCGGGCGGCTCACGTGGCGCTTCTCGGCCAGCGACGTGCGCGACTTCGGCTTCTGCGCGTCGGACAGGTACCTGTGGGACGCGGGCCGCGTCGCCATCCCCACCGACGGCGGCGGCACGCGCGACGTGATGGTGCACTCGCTCTACCGGCCAGGCGCGCCTGGATGGGAGCGCGGCGCGAAGTACGGGCAGCACGCCATCGGCTTCCTCAGCCGGCGCATCATGCCGTACATCTACCCGCAGGTCACGGTGAGCGAGGGACCCATCTTCGGGATGGAGTACCCGATGCTCGTCTTCATCGCCCGTCCCGAGGCCGCGGCGGACCTGCAGAGCGTGATCGCGCACGAGGTGGGGCACCAGTGGTTCCCCATGATGGTGGGCAGCGACGAGGCCTCGTTCGCGTGGATGGACGAGGGCATCAACTCGTGGGACGAAGACGAGATGCGCGCCGACTTCTTCCCCGGCACCGACCCGTGGGCCGAGACGCGCACGACGTACCTCCGCGTTGCCGGCAAGGACAACGAGGTCCCGCTCATGCGCCACACCGACCTGGTCTCCCCGTACGGCGCGCGGACGGTAGCGGCGTACACCAAGCCCGCGGTGGTCATGCGCTCGCTGCGCGCGGTGGTGGGCACCGACGCGTTCAACCGCGCCATGACCACCTACGCGCGCGAGTGGCGCCTGAAGCACCCGTACCCGTGGGACTTCTTCCACACGGTCGAGCGGGTGAGCGGGCAGAAGCTGGACTGGTTCTTCTACCCGTGGTGGTTCGAGACGGGCACCCTGGACCAGGCCATCGCGAGCGTGCGGCCGGTCGATGGCGGAGTGGAGGTCACCGTCCGCGACTTCGGCCAGATCGCGATGCCCACGACCGTCGTCGTCACGGGCGACAACGGCGCGACCACCGAGGCGGAGATCCCGGTGAGCGCCTGGCTCGGCGGCCACACGCGCACCGTCACGGTCACCGTCCCGGCCATGGGCCGCGCCACCCGCGTGGAGCTGGACCCGCGCCAGCTCTTCCCGGACGTGGACCGCGCCAACAACGTCTGGCCCTTCGCCCCGGCTCCGCCGAATCGGTAGATGCGGTAGATGCAGGGCGACGTGATAGGACGAAGGGGAGACGGCACGCGCCGCCTCCCCTTCGTCGTTGATGCGTCCGATGATGCGACACCCGTTCGCCGATTCATCACCGCACGAAACGCCCAGTCATCCGACACCATCGACCCTCCCCCAGGCAGTTTTGGGGGAGGGTCGACGAGCCTAAGCGAGGCGGGGAGGGGGCCCTTCTCTCCGCAAGGCGAACCTCACGATTCCCGGCGCGGAAGACTCCGCCACGGGCACGAACCTGCACCGTTCCATCACGCGGATGGAAGCCGCCAGGTCCGGCAGCGTCTCGCCGATCACGGTGTGCACCGACGGGTCGGCGAACGCCCTGCCGATCATCGCCCGGACGGCCTCGGTCGCGTAGCCTCTGCCCTGCGCAGCGGCGACCAGCCCGTAGCCGAGCTCGACCGCACCGTCGCGCGGTTCCGTGTTGAAGCCGCTGATGCCCACCAGCCGCCGCCCGCCCTCTGCGGCGCGCTCGACGATGTAGTACATCGGCCACGGCGGCGAGCCGCCCTTCGCCTCGGCCGCGGCGAGGGCGTGCTCGGTGTTCTCGCGCTCGTACAGCTCCGGCGGCCACTCAGCCGGCACATGTGCGTCAAGCAGCTCCGCGAACCGCGCTCGGTCGTCCAGCTCCGCGCGCAGGATCTCCGCCGTGGCGGGCACTAGCTCCAGCCGCGCGGTCACGAGCGTGCCGCCGGCCGATGACGGACCGGAAGATGGGGATTCGGTAGATGGGGAAAGGTCGTCGCGCGAGTGCGCGTCGTTCCGGGTCTTGGTCAAGGGATGCCGTCCTGGTCGTGCCGGGGGAAGCTCCGCCCGGCGTGCCGAGCTTGCCCGCCGCGGAAGTGCGGCGGGCGCGTGCGAGCACGCCCGGCGCGCGGCGGCTGGCCCGGCGGGGAGGAGACGACCAGGAACTCGCCGGACGGGTGCCCGGCTTCGGTGCGGCTCCGCCGTCAGGCCGCGCGGCGCGCGGGCAGGACGGCGGAGGTGACGGCGTGACGCAGAGGCGCCTCAGTCTGGAGAAGCCCCGACGCGCCGATCACGCGGCGGGGTGCCGAAAGATGGCGTCGAGAGGCCAGCCGTCAAGGACGACGCCGATCGGCGCGAGGATGCACGGCCGTCCATCTCCCGGCCGCGCGTCCGGCGAACCGCGTGGATGCGGCCCGCGAGCGGAAACGCATGGCGCTGAGAAGCTTGCGGCGGGCGCGGACCTTGCTTGCGGAGTGGCGAGCCGGTATCGTCCCGGCGCTCGCACGAAGCCGATCACGCCATCTCCCGAAAGCCCGAATGCAGACCCAGCGCTCACGCCTGGCCGCCCTGGCCGCGGCCCTCGCCCTGCTCGCCGCGTGCGGCGGAGACAACGGCGCCAAGAAGACGGCCGACGCCGCGAAACCCGCCGCGGGAGCGCCCGCCGACAGCGCGGCAGCCACGGCGAACGGCGCCCAGCCCGCCGCCACGCCCGGCGGCGACGCCAGCCAGGTGCTCGGCAAGATGCCGGCGCAGGTGCGCGGCATCTACCTCAACGCGTACTCGCTGGGGCCACGGCTGAAGAACCAGCTTCGCATCGCAGACGAGACGGAGATCAACACCTTCGTGATCGACGTGAAGGACGAGCGCGGTTTGCACTACAGGAGCCAGCTCGGACTCCAGATGCAGCTGGCGGATCCGAAGGAGATCACCATCCGCGACCTGAAGACGCTGGCCGATACGCTGCACAACCACAAGATCTTCCTCGTAGCCCGCATCGTGGTCTTCAAGGACCCGGTGCTCAGCAAGGCGAAGCCGGACTGGTCCATCCGCGCGCCGGGCGGCGGGCTGTGGCACGACAAGAAGGGCAACACCTGGGTGAGCGCCTGGGACCACGACGTGTGGAACTACAATATCCAGATCGCCGAAGAGGTGGCGCGCGCCGGCTTCGACATGATCCAGTTCGACTACGTGCGCTTCCCGGAGCCGTACAAGAGCCTGCCCGCGCAGATCCACCCGCACGCGCAGGGCGACCGCACCGACGCCATAGCCGCCTTCCTCAACCTCGCCAAGCAGCGCCTGCACCCGCTGGGCGTGCCCGTGGCGGCGGACGTGTTCGGCCTCACGCCCAACGACCCGGGCGACGTGGGCATCGGCCAGCAGTGGGAGACCATCTCCTCCACGGCCGACGTGATCGAGCCGATGATGTACCCGTCGCACTACCTGCCCACGCACCTTCCGGGCGTGCCGCACCCCAACCGCATGCCGTACGAGACGCTGTTCAAGTCCGAGGGCATGGCGGTGCTGCGCACGCAGGCCATGAAGCAGGCCGGCATCCCCACCGCCCGGAACATCCCGTGGCTGCAGGCGTTCAGCGCGCCGTGGGTCGACAAGAACTACACCTACGGGCCGCAGCAGCTGCGCGACCAGGTGCGCGGCGTGTACGACACCGGCCTGGACGACTGGGTCCTGTGGAGCCCCGGCAGCAAGTACGACCCGTTCGTTCCCGGCCTGGAGCGGCAGACCGCCTCGCATGCGCGCTCCGGCTACGCGGCGCCGAACGACGTGAAGAGCACCATCGCCATCTTCGAGCGCCAGGGCGTGGCCGAGGCCCGCCGCAAGGCCGCCGACCAG
>DASRQW010000253.1 GCA_035696245.1 Longimicrobiaceae bacterium
CATCCACCCGGGTCCATCCATCCTCGCGCGGTGGAGCACACGGGTTCCAGGTCGCGCCGGCCGGGGGCGCGACATCCACACCACCCAGAGGAGAACGGCGATGAACGACGGCACAACGAAGCTGCAGGCAGTGACGCTGGCGGTCTCGAACCAGGGTCTCAACCGGCTGCTTCGAACCATCACGCCGGACCTGATCAGCCAGAGCTTCACTGCGCCCAGCATGTCGGCGCTGAGCCACCCGGTGACAGTCCCGAGTACCAACAACCACATCGACGTCAACACCATCTACCTCTCCGGCGGGACGATCAGCGACATCTCCGTCACCTCGACCCCCAGCGTGTCTTACGGGGGAGACGGGAACCCGTGCGTCAGTCTCGGGGGTGGATTCCACATCAGCTACGCTGCGTGGAACGAGACCGGAAGCACCTTCCCCGAGGGCAACACCAGCCCCAGTCCGTACGGCAACGACTTCGGCGCGTTCCACTTCGACATCACCAACATCGACCTGTCGTTCGAGGTGCAGCCGGCGACCGGGACGCCTGGCGCCGCACTGCAGTGGGGAAACATGGTCCAGGTGACCAACCCGAAGCAGAAAAACGTGAGCGTGGCGAACGTGGCCATCCCCTCGGGCTCCTATCTGCACGGCAGCGACCTGTCCTGCGTCAATGGCAAGGTCCAGGATAAGGTGGATGCGATGGTCGCGGACGTGAACTACGCGAGCAAGCTCGCCGGCGCGCTGAATGGTGTGCTGACCACCATTCCCAGCAGCGGACAGCTGAGCTCGGCCATTCTGTACGAGTTCGAGCCTTCCTGCGCGCCAACCTTCCCCAACCAGGAAGGACTACAGATTGGGATCGCCGGCGGTGTGAGCTACGACGGCACCGGATACTCCGCGAGTCCGGTCTCCATCCCGCTCCCCAAGATCCAGACGGACCGCGATGTCGTGATCAATGTTGCGGCCTATGAAGCGAACGCGCTTCTCTGGGCGGCGTTCCAGGCGGGCGAATTGGGCGTCGACCTCACGCAGGCGAGCGCCGAGAACGCGGCGACCCTGAATAGCGGCTACTTCCAGCAGATCTGGCCCTCGCTGTACGCGTTCGGCCAGGCCAAGAACGCCAACGGGGTCCCTCTCCAGGTGGTCGCGATGGCCGCCGAAGCGCCGGTGGTCGCGATCCGGGGGGTGCTCCAGCTGACCGGCACCATCTACACTGGCCTGCAGAGTACGCTGGATGCCACGACGTACGCGAAGGTGGAGTACATGGTCGGCATCATCTACTACTCCGTCGCTGCGTTCAACGCTGCCCTGGCGGAGTACCTGACCCCGGCCGAGGTGACTAAGTATGGAACCACGATCCTCGATGCCGTTCAGGCGGGCGCGGCTGATCCGGTCATGAGCGTCCCGCTGTCGATCAACGTCGCGTTCAACTACATGGACCAGGGCACCTGGACTCCGCTGCTCAGCTTCACCATCAACCGCAGCAACGTCCTGTCGGCGCTCTCGCTCAACGAGAACAAGCTCACCTTCACCTTCAGTCAGCAGAACATCGACACCGTGACGGACGTGCAGGTGGTCGAATCCGCACTGGATGGAGTCGTCGCCGTGGTGCTCGACTTCGTGTGGGTCCTGTTCGCCCCCAGCCTGAACGTGGCACTGGAGAGTGTAGGAACCCGCGGCATCCCGCTCCCCACCATCGGCGGAATCACGCTTGGGAGCCCCAGCATCAGCCTGGTCGCCGACGATGGCGGCTACGTTTCGCTGAGCACCAACATCCGGCGGGCCTGACACGGTCCGGGGGTACCGGCTCCGCGCGGCGCCCGTACCCCCGGACGACCGGGGACACGAACGCGCACCCACTCTGCCGGCCGGATCACCACATCCAGGCAACGCGTCCCGTTGTCGCTGGCCAGATGGATGACCGAACCTGCTTTGCCCCGGTCCCTTGGGGCGTGCAGCGGGATCTGTTGCCCGTCGATACAGCGCATCTACTTCAGACTCCCTCGCCAGAAACCGGCTCTCCGCCGGCATAATCCATTTGTTTACCTGGAGGGGTCCATGGCGTCCGCCGGACGATTCTCATGGGTATGCGCTGCGGGCATACCTTGTTCTGGCACCGTTCCAAAAATCCGAAAGATGGAAAAGGCCCCCCAGCGTAAGTCGCTTCGGCCCTTCACTTACAAATAGTGTGTGGGGGGGGGCGGGGCTCGAACCCGCGACCTTACGATGATGAGCGGGTGACCGGCCTCTCCCCCGGCACCCCTCAGCACTGAAACCCGCATCAGCGCTGAAAACCTCCTCAGGCGCAATGGCCCGCGCCAGCCGCCGCCGATGCCCGCTTGGCACTATTCCTGGCACTGCATTTATGCAGATCAGTTCAACTCGCAGGAGGCCCGTTCGCATTCAGGCTGGGCTAGCAAACACCAAGGGGGCGATAACGGTGGATCGTACCGACACACTCCACGAACACGTCGTTCCCGGTCGCCGCCGCAGCCGTGGACGGCGTCATGTTGCTGCCGGGCACCCGTGCGAGATCGCTGGAGGCGACCGCCCCGGCGAGGCGCCGAACGTCCCCGGCAGCGGATTCGTTGCTGGGTGGGGAGCAACGACGCCACTTCGTACCCCGTATGGTGCCACGGCCAACTGCTGCACATCCACCTGCTGTATGCGGACCTGACTAACATCGCCCCGCCGCACCTGCGGCAAGGCGTGCGTATGGGTGAGAGATTGCGGCGCGCCCGACGTTTCCTTGTTCGCGCTGCCGGACGCTCGCCACCAACGCCGCCTACGAGAGCGAGTATCGCACTAAGAGGTAGCGCGGCTTGTCGTCTGGCGGCACGGCGGTGGTGAGTTGCGCCACAGGCGCGGTGGACGTCAGCGTCAGCGGCAGCAAGGGAGAGGTGGGCGGCGGCAGCAGAACGAGGGGCTGCGTAGCCGGACCTGTCGGCGTCAGGAGATCGACACCGGTGATCGTAATGCCCCTCACCTGCGCCAGATAGGGGAAGTGCTCCTTGCGCAGTCCCACCTTGAGCTTCGTGCCCGTGGGACCCGCCACGAACTGCTGCCACTCGGACGGGAACTCGTGCTTCAGGCTGAGGAGCTGCGCCAGACCCGGGCCCTGGGTGTCTTCCAGGAGCGTTCCCAGGTGGGTCACCGCCGCGGTGCGCAGCGTGCCGCCCCCTTCGCGTGCGGTGTAGCGCAGGTGCAGCACCACGTCGGAGATGGAATCGTAATCGAACTGGCGGTACATCTGGGGAAGCTCCAGCCGCCACGTGCTCTCCGCGCCATCACCCTCGAACGGCAGATAGCGCTCGTCGCGCGCTCCCGGCTCGAACAGCCCCGCATCGTCGGCCCCACCACTGGTGACCACGGCGCGGGTGCCACCGGCGTGGTCCAGGAAGCGGGAATCGTCGGACCCGGCGCGCGCGTAGTCCGGCGCCAGGTCCGGGGAGCGGCGAACGGTGCTCCGCAGCAGGGTGAGCGTGCAGCTCACGGGCGTGTAGGGGCCCGCCACCGAGGGCATGGAGACGCTGACGCTGCGGAGGCGCCGCAGGAAGTGGCCTGGGCAGTCCAGGTCAAAGAGCCACTCGGGCACAGCAACCTCGCACTTGCCGGTGGCCCGCAGCTCCAGCAGGGCCAACGGGGCGAGCTGGCGGAGCGAGACGTGGCGGGCCAGCTCGTACTCGCGGCGATTGTTGTCGTGGTAGGCGGTCTCCAGGCGCTTCAGGTCCAGGTGCAGCTTTTCGCCAGCCAGCAACCCTTTGCGCCCCCCGTCCCAGTAGTTGAAGGCGACGAAGCTGGTGCCGTCCAGCTCCGTGCGCATCAACTCGCGCTTCACCGCCTGCTCCGCACGCCGCGCCCCGTCGAACGCCAGCCGGTAGTAGTCGTAGTAGAGCTTGTAGAGCTCGCCCTGCATCCACCCGTACAGCTCCTCGCCCGCGAACTTGCCGCGCAGGAATTCGTCCACCTGGCGCGACTGCTCGATCTGCGCCTTGTGGCTCTCATAGTCGTGCCGGGTGATCTCCTCCCGGATCAGCGACGACACGATCTGCCGCCCGATCTGCGCCAGCTCGCGCGCCGCCAGGTTGTTCTGCAGCACCCAGTCGTCCAGCCGGCGCTCGTACGAAGCCGTCTGTGTCATCGCCGCGGCGGTGGCGTCGGAGATCGTCGCCGCAGTGCTCATCGCTCCGGCAACGTACTTCGCCGCATTCGCGAGAGCAGCCCCACTGAAAACCTTGGCCTTGCCGCCCATCCCCCAGTAGGCCAGTTGAATACGGAAGTCGGGGATCAGCGCTAGCGCAGGCGCGGTGAGTTCCAGTGCAGCGGCCTGCGCCCGGAGAGCGAGTGAGGTGGGCGCGAGCACGTTTAACGGAACGTGCTCGTTCACGGTGAGGGCCAGCTTGCCGTCGCCCCCGCCCGTCTGCGCCGTCGGTGTGGCCGCGTCAATGATACGGATGGCCGGGTACGCCGCCGCCGCGGGCTCGGCGGCGTACTTCCCCACCATATCCTGATAGATCTCGTCGAACGACTCCTCCGTGAGTTGCTTACGCTCAAGCGACAGCCCGGCGAAGGCGACCGACTCGTCCTCTGGCTTGCCCAGTAACCGCTGGCTATGACGGTAGCGCTCCACGACCGACTCCCGGCTGCACAGCATCGCCTCGGTGCTCGCCCTGGCTTCCTGCCACTGCAGGTAGCGCGCGTCCTGCGCCAGCTCGTGCAGGTGGATCTCGTGCTTCTGCCGCAACAGGGCCAGGTGCTCACCCTCCTTCTTCTCCACCGCGGACAGCAGCGCTCCTCCCAGGGCGCGCACCTCGGCGCACAGCTCCAGCGCCTTCTGCATCAGCAGGGTGGCGCGCACCGGCGAGGGCGGCTGGTTCAGTCCGCTCACCAGGCTGCCCACGTCGATCCCCGCGGCGGCGGCCTTCACCAGCAGGCCCGGGTCGATCGGGGGATCGAAGAGCGCGAGCTGCCGCACCACCCCGCCGATGTTCATGCAGCGGCGGATCTTGAACAGCCGGTCGGCCACCGTGTCCCAGTACCCCAGCAGCTTCTCGTTTTGCGGGATGCTGAAGTACAGTGTGTGTCCGATGCCGAACGCCGGCGCCGGCTGGGGCGGGCCGGCGCCCTGGCTGTGCGGTGTGAAGAGGTTGAAGGGGAACTGCCCCTCCATCTCCACCAAGGCGTTGCCCATCGCGTCGATCTGTTTCGCTGCGGCAGCCTTGAGCTGCTTGAAGCTCTTCGGCCGCACGCGCCCTGAAGGGGGAATCCGCTGCGGACGCGGGCCCAGGATGTTGGCGGCCAGCACGTAGACCTGCGTGGCCTCGGCCACGCTCTCGCTGGTGTCCTGCAGGAACAGGCTGTCGCCCCAGGCGATCAGGTTGTCCAGGTACTTCATTACTACGCAGTACTGGTACGCCAGGGTGCGGGTGCGCGCGATGGCGTGCGGCTGGAACGGATGCGTGTACGAGGCGTTCAGCCCGTTCAGCACCGAAGCCTGCAGGTCGGCCTCGGCGGGGTTGGCGGGCGCCCTGGCCAGGAGCCGCAGCAGGTCGTCGATCTGGAGGACGGGGTCGGCCTCGCGAAAGCGCAGGAACTTCCAGTAGCGTTGCCTCGGTGGCACCGAGGTGTCGTTGCAGGTGGGATCGAACACGTAGTGGAACCAACGCTGCGCGTCGGCAAAGCGCTGGTTGCGGCTGAGCTGCACCGCCACGCTCAGTGGCACGTGGAAGTACAGCTCCCAGTTGTACACGGTATACGGGCCACCGTCGGCGAAGTCGACGACTTTGGCCGGGTAGCGCACGTCCAGGTCGGCCGCGCCGTCGGGGTTGGGGGCGTAGAGCGCCTGGAAAAAGTCCTCGTGCAGCTTCTGGGACTTCAGATCCAGCAGCCCGTCCACCGAGCCGCGGTTAAGCCGCTCCAGCAGCTCGGCCACGAAGGGGTGGAAGTGGTTCTGGAAGGTATAGGTGCGCTGGTGGGGGTGAAGCAGGGCGATGCCGGGCAGTGATGCCGCCTGCTTGGCGAGGTGATCGCCCGGGGCACTGACCACTTTCTTCATGATGGATCCTCGAAGTGAGGCGTAAATCGTCGAGCCGGTGTCATTCTCCGGCGGCGGCGGCCGAGCCCGCAGCCCCCACCGGGTGCCCGTCGAACATGAAGTCGCCGCCGGTGCTCAGCACGTTGTTGATGCCGCCGCCGGAACCCACCGCCACGGACGAGATCCCGGCCGCCGCCGGGTCCAGCTTTGCGGAGGCCACCGCGTAGCTCGCCCACGCCGACATGGTCACAAGGTCGTCGCCTGGGCGGACGAAAAACACGTGACGGCGGTCCTGGAAGAAGAACGGCGATGCCACCGGCCTTTCCAGTTCGTGCCGCGCCTCCACCGTGTCGTAGAGCCGCGCCTTCCCGAGCACGCGGTCAACGATCGGGCCGTCGGGCTGGATTTCGATGCGCAGGAACTCCGGGAAGTCGGCGGCCGCGCGTATCGTCCGATAGCGGGGCTGCTGCAGCATGAACAGGTGTGAGCCCCCCGCCGGCATGTCTTCTCCACGAACGGGGAGCGAGCTGGTGTTGTACAGGTGGAACTTTCCCGTCCGATCCCTGCCGTTCGGATAGTCGTCGTACGTCAGATCGATCGTCAGCCCCGAGGCATCTTCGCGCGAGCTCAAGCGCAGCCGGGCGCGGTCGAACGCCCCCGGCCCCGAGGAGCTGAATTCGACCTCGTACTTGCTGTGCAGCGGCACGTTGGTCGTTGCTGCCACCTCCACGGTCCGCCCCAAGGAAGTTGGCCGTGCCACGTCCGAGGTCTTCGTCGGCTGCCATTTTCCGCGTACGCACTCGCTCCAGTGCAGCGTGGCCGCTACCGCCACCTTCGTGTCCGTCTTCAGGCTGGCGCCCGTCAGGCTGGTAAGCGTGTCCGTCTGGTTCGTGAGTGGAAGCTCGACCTTGTCGGGCATCTTCTGCTGGATCCCCACCCAGAACAGGAAGAGGCGTCCGCGCCACACCACGGGGAGCACCGGGTTGTCCTCGATCGCCACGCCGATCTTCTCCCACGGCGTCCACGCTCCCGACTCCAGCCGGCGGTGGAAGTACAGGCGCTTCGCCCCGGCGGTGCGGGCAACCACATGCAGCACATCGTCGGCGCCGCCGGGGTCGTTCTCGGCCAGGTACATCCCGCAAACCTCCAGCATCGCCACCTCTTCGAGCCGGGTGAGATAGCTCGCCAGCGCGCTGGCTGCGGCGTCGTCGGTGATATCGCCCTGCAGCAGCTCGGTTTCCAGGTCCTTGAACAGCGGCGATTTGTCGTCGCGCAGCTCAGGCTCCAGCCAGTTCTCAGGATACAGGAAGACCTTGCGGTTGGCCTCCCACACGCGGTAGCGCTTCATCCACTCCCACTGCGCGGAATGGATGGCGGCCGAAGACACCTCGCGCTCCAGATTCAGCAGGCATCGCTGGATGAAGAGCTGCACGGTGGCGATGGCCTGCCGCACCCGCGAGGTGGCCATGCACGGCTCCATCTCCACGTCGATCAGCAGGTGCTCGTACAGCTTGTCGGGGGTGTTCACCTCGGGGTGGCTCGCCCGCAGCCCGGCCAGCACGGCCGCCACCAGCGCATCGCGCTGCAGTGCGCGCAGGCGGTCATTCACGGGCTGCAGCACCGTGCGCCACGCCGCCTCGTCGTAGCGGGCCCGGAGCACGGACTGCAGCGCCACCACGTGGCCAGCGGCGGGCTGGTTGGTGGAGGCGTCCGCCAGCGCGGCGGCGCCCACCCCCAGCGCTCGGGCCAACGTCAGCGCCCGATGCACCCGCACGAGATTGCCCGGCTGCCGCAGATCGGAAAGGCCCACGGCGGCGAACCGGCTCAGCACCGTGCGGAGGTCGGCCTGCGCCCACCCGGCCACCTTCGCCAGTGCGGCGCCGCCGTCGACAGGCGCATCGCCCAAGGCGCGCGCCAGCGCGTCGTCGCGCGCCCCGTACTCCGCCTTCATGGCCGCGTAGCGCAGCAGCGCCGCCACGGCGCCAGCCAGGTCGTGCGTAACGGAGGCGGCAGTCGCGGGCTGCACCGGCAGCAGGTCGAACCACTGGGGCACGCCGAACTCCTTCACGGCAAATTCCACCTCGGCGGCGGACAGATGAAGCTCGCCGGCCAGCGCCATCGCCTTCCCCAGACGCAGGTACGTGGCGGCAAAGCGGTCCAGCTCCACGGCGGGACACAGGCGCGCCGGGGGGATTACCTCGCGCGACAGGCCCGTGGGCTTTGCCTTGCCACCGGCACCGGCCTGCGCCTTTGCCCCGCCCTCCCATTGCAGCACCACCTGCTGCGTCACGCTGCTCACGGCCAGCTCCAGCGGGTACAGGCGCCCAGCCTTGAGCTCCACCGCATCTGTGTTCTCGAAGGCGTCGCCGCCCGGCAGGGCCTGGAGCGCCACGGGCGTTCCGTCGATGGACAGCACGGCACCGGCGCCCGCATCGGTGTCTACCCGGAAGTTGTAGAAGGCGTCGTCAGGCGCCTCCAGCCAGCCGTTCCACACTACGCTACGTGCGGCCGCGGGGCTCGCCGGGTTGGCGGGAAGCGTGTCGCCGCCCTTCCCGAACTGGATCGACGCGTCCGTTCGAACCAGGTCCGGCGTGCCGGAGATTGTGCCGGAGAAGTAGTACCGCGCGGTGAGGCCACCTGTCTCCAGCGCCAGGAAATCGTACAGAGCGGCACTCGACGCGTCGCCGTCGGCGTGGAGGATCGTGCGGTCTTCCAGCAGCGCGGCAGCCACGGCGGCGTCGGCGCTCAGCTCCGCGGCGACCGTCTGCCGCACCTGCTGGCGCTTCAGCTTCTCGCGCAGCGCGGGTAGGAAGTCGGCCAAAAGCGTGGGCAGCCACTGTTCCAATGTCTGCTTCGTCGGCTGGAAGGTCGTCAGCAGAGGCTCCAGGTCTGGATAGTGGTCGAAGAACGCTCGCGACTGTGCGAAGAGCGCCGACAGGGCCTTGTCGAAGGCCGCCAGGGCGGTGGCCGGGGTGGGTGCCGTCAGGCCCGCAGCGTTGGCGGCGACGGCCTCGGCCTTGGCAGCGGCTACGATGTCGGGTTCGGCCTGCGCCGCGGTCTTGATGGCGGCCTTCGCTGCGACCGTCATCGTCCCGCGGAAGGAGAGCCGCTTCTGGAAGCCGTCGTAGTCAAGGCCATCGGAGACGGCCGCCAGCTTCGCTCCCAGCGCGCCACCCACGTGGGAGTAGTGCACACTGTACGTAACCGTGTCGGTCAGCAGGCCGAAGAAGGTGGCGGCGGCCTCGTCGCCGTACACCAGCGCCATCTGGGCTTGCGCCGACTGGGCGGTCGGGCCCCCCCCCGCGCCCAGGTCGCGGTTGACGCCCGCCAGGCCACCCCGTAGCCGCAGCGCGAATTCGAGCACGGCTTGGCGCGGGGGCTGTGCCTTTCCGCCCGGGTCTTCGTGGCGCAGCCAATAAAGCAGCGTGCTGATCTTTACCCCCGAGCCACGCACAAGCCCCGCGAACTCGATGAAGGGGAGGATCGGGGGCTCGGCCGTTCCACGCGGCCACTGCAGCGTGGGGCCGAGCACGGCCGGGTCCAGCCCGGAGAAGGGGTCCAGCCCGGACAGGTCGATCAGCCCCAGCAGCTCGCGCATGCTCAGCCGGAGCTTGCGGGCTAGCCAGCCGTGATGGAAGACGGCGCTGGCCGTGGCCAGGGTGAGCGGGAGCGGCGTCTGCTTCGTATTCCCCAGCCGCGCCAGCACCAGCTCCACCTCATTGCCGGTCATGCCGAAGGCGGCGCGCAGCGCCTCGCGGTGGGGGTCCACGTCCTGCGGGGGGCCGCTTAGGAAGGTGCCGTAGCCGTCGTCCTGGAACACGGCGTCGAGACGGAGGATGCCGGCGCCCAGGAACATCCGCCGGTAGAGCGAGTCGGGGTGCAGGGTGTCGATGGGGGCCCAGCACGCCAGCAGCGGGAGGAGGTCCTTCGCCGGGTTCAGCTCCAGCGCGTCCATCGCCCTGCACAGGTGGCCCAGGCGCGGCAGGAGAAGCTTGAACCCGGTGTCGAGGCGGAGCAGCGCGGCTTTGTCGCCGTCCTTCGGGTCGGGGAGCGCGGAAGCGGGCCACAGCGCGTGGACTGCGCGGTCGGTGTCGCGCAGGCTCCAGCCCAGCGCGCGCCACAGCCGCACAAAGCGCTGCAACCGCCGCAGCTCGATGGGGAGCAGCCGGTTGGTGGCGAAGTACGGCTTGGCGTGGCGCAGCTCCAAGGTGGCAAAGCTGCACGGCTCGTTCGCCCCGGTGGGGTCCGAGAGCACCACCAGCTGCATGATGCGGTCATGGTGGTCCACGATCCACTGCTTCACGTCGCCGCCGTACGCGGCGGGGTCCAGACCGAGGGGGAGCAGGGGCTTCAGATCCGCTGACGTCAGCGTTCCCGCCTTCACCTGGCCGATCTGCCCCAGGTCCAGCCCCAGTCGCTCGAGGCGGGGGATCAGCCAGCTGTCGGGGTTGACCCACTCGGTGCGGACGAGTTCCACCAGCTCTTCGTAGCTCACGCCCAGCACGCGTGAGATGGCGCCTGCGCCGGAGACGGCCAACACCACGCCGACGTCGCTCGTCACGGCCGGCGCGGTGCCATAGAGGTCGGCGAGCAGGATGGTGTGGTCGGTCAGCAGCCGGTGCGCCTGGCGCGACAGGCCCAGCCGCTCCATCAGGATGTCGCGCCAGGCATAGTCGGGATCGGTGACGAGCCCGGTCCGGTCGAGCGCGTCGTCCACCCGCAGCCGCTCCAGCACCCGGTGCAGCGGCACGTCGAAGTGGCCGAAGTACAGGCGAAGCGCCTCCAGCGGCTGGTGGAAGGGTAGCACGATGGGGAACACCGCGTCGCGAAGGATCACGTACGCCGCGTCGTCGGTGTTCTGCGGGTTGGCCAGCAGATCGGCGCTGGGCACGCTGGCGGTGTCGTAGCCGGCGAAGGGCGGAGTCTGTAGGGAGCCATGGACGACGAGGAACTCCAGCAGCTCGTTCACCAGGTCGATGTACGGCAGCGCCGTGTTGGTGTTCTCGCAGGTGAGCGGCAGCTCTTCGATGTCGGGGCGGCGGGCGAGCAGCACCTGGAGCGGCGTGGGCGCGACGGCTGCGGCAGGCGGGGGCTGAGGCCGGTCGACGAAGCGCAGCAGGTCCACCAGATAGGCCGCCGGGCCGAGGACGGACCGGCAGTGGTCGCAGGCGCAGTAGTCCATCTCACCGAAGAGGCCCTCCAGCGTAGGATAGGGCAGCACCGCCGACGCGGGGGCTGAAGCGGTGCCCGCGGCGGAGCCCAGCACGCCGCCGCCGGTTTGCGCCGGGGTGATGGCGTGCACCGGCGGCGCCCCGCCGCGCAGCAGGTACGCGGTGGCCAGGCTCAGGACCGCGTGGTGCACCTGGGCCGCCTTGCGGTGGGTCTCGGCCGCCTCGGCCTCCCCACCCAGCGCGCCACCGTAGCGCTGCACGAAGGCCTGCTCGTCGAGCTGCACCACGGCGCGCGCCGAGTCCAGCCCGTGCTCCAGCAGGCCCTGCATGGCCCCGTCGGAAGGGGTGATCTGGTACACGCGCTGCAGCCGCTTCACCTGGCCCAGCACCTCGTTGGAGAGCTCGATCCCGTTCTCACGGACGTACGCCTCCACCGGGTGCATCCCCAGCTCGAAGCCGGTGGCTGGGTCGGCCAGGAAGCGGTGCACCTCAGCGGCGACCGTGGGATCGGCGCGCAGCGGGAGTTCGCCGGTGCGCACCTGCTCGGCCACCACGGCGGTGGGGTAGCCCAGGCGGAGCTGGCCGGCCATCAGCGCGGCGTAGCTGGCGCGCTTCTCGTCGCCGCTCCCGCCGGGGACAGCGTCGGGGATTTCGACGCCTTCGAGCAGGGGCAGCCAGGCGTCGGCGCGGTGCAGGCCGGCCCGTACTAGGTCGGCCGGGGTGGCGGGCGCGTGCTCATAGTGGATGCGCTCTAGCAGCGGCGCGTTGTTGAGCGTGAGGAACGAGAGCTTGCCGTCCAGCTGTAGGCGCTCCGCCGCGGGCTTCCCCAGCTCAGCCTCCACGCGGGTCCACAGCGTGTCGGGCTCGTCGCCGTGCGCCTGGTACAGCTCGGCAAAGCGGCGGCTGGCGGCCTCGTCTCCACGCAGTGACGTACCGAGCAGCTCGCCGAGCGTGGAGCCGCCCGGCGCCGGCGGCGCGGTGAGCAACCCGCCGACGGCGCGCTCGCGGAAGCGTTCGAGCGCCGCGTCTATGCCGTCCGCATCGGAGCGGGGGATCACGCCTTCGTTCGCCCCGCGCTCCCACAGCGCGCGCACCGCATCGGGCGCAAGGCGGCTCAGCGCGGCCTCGCTGGCGGGCACGCCGGCGCGGAAGAGGGCGTAGAAGTACTCCGCGCCTACCCCCCACTCCGCAGCGAAGCGCGCAGCGAGCGAGGCCATGGCCACCATGCGCGCGTCCCAGCCGCTCTTGTTGGCCAGCCAGGTCAGCTCCTGCCGCTCGTCGTCTTCGCGCACCGCGGCCAGGCGGGGGCCCAGCTCGCCGTTGGCGCCCAGCAGCGTGCCGATGGCGGCGCCCAAGCGCTCGTACTCGGGCGGCTGGCGAACCTTCTCCGCCGCGATCGCCACGTCCACCACCTGATCGTGCGCGGCGTTGTAGACCACGGGAGAGGTGGCCAACAGCTCACCCGCGGCTCTGACGCGCACTCGCACGTCGGGGTGCGCCTTCCCGCGCCGCGTGACCGTGGCCGTGTCGTACACGATGCGGTAGCCCCCGTCCACGCCCGTCTCCGTGCCGCCGAGTGCCACCTCGCCGCCCATCCCCACATCCACCGCCTCCACGCGGAGCGCGGGGATGCCCACCTCGCCCGGACCCGTCACACGGCCGTGGATGGAGGATGGGGATTCGGCCGGCGGGCCGCCGTTCCCGCCAGCCTCGGGCTCATCGCAATGGGCACCGTCGCCGTCGGGGAGCTGCACGGCGATGGCGACGGGGATCTCGCCGGCCTTCGCGTTCCACAGCACCGCGTTCTCGGTGCTCACGACCAGCTCGTCGCCGCGGAACACCTTGAAGAACAGATCCGGCCGCCGGTCCACGCACAGCTCGCGGAAGAACCCGCCACCGAAGCGGATCTGGAACCTCCCCTCGCCATCCGTCACCGCGCTGCCGACAAGGTCGTCGATAAGCAGGTCCTTGTCCCACGCCTCTACACGCACCCCCCAGATGCCGCGGCGGGTGCGGGAATCGACCACAAGGCCGGTGATATGAAAAGTTCTATCATTGGCATGTGACATTGAAATGCTCCGAAAGGGGTAACTGCTTCGTGCGACGACCCGTGTAGCCGTGCCGTACGTTGGCCCAACGGATGTCGCAAATTATTGAAGGTTCAAGGATCCTTCCCGCGCGCCTTTCTCACCGGTCGGCAGCGGCTGGGCGATCCGGCTGGAAACGAGGCCCCGGCCTTGATTCGCCGTGCCATCTAAATTAGGACGGCTCCGTCAAAGTGGTTGTCCAACGCCATACCTTTTTATCGAATGTTAAAACGTTACGGACGGGGAGTCGCGGCGAGGCGGGGGGTGGCGATCGCCCGAAGGGAACTACTTCCAAAAATGTTTGGGTCTGAAATCGCACCATTCATGCTGCTGGTCGGGTTTGTGGGTATGGCCTTCTTGAGATCCTTGGACGAGTTCGGCAGCTTCCCGACAAACGGAGTACTCACTGTAAGAGCATCTGGCTTGGCAACTCTCGAGTCTTTCCCAGGAACCGGAATCTCCGGTCCAAGGGGTGCAAGCAGATCAGCTAATTCGTCCTTGTGGCGGTCAAACAGTGCTTCGCCGAAGTTCTTCACCATATTCTTACGCGTATAGCCCTCAACTGCCACTCTTCCGCCTCTGAACTCTACAGTTCCGTACATTGTGAAGATCTCCACAATTCCCTTGATTGCATAGTAAGTCCGCTGAACAGAAGACAGGTTTTCGTGGGTCTGCGGATCGATCCCAGTGGCCGCTCGGGTAATGTCTTGTGCCATCGGCTCAAGAAAACTCGTTAGATACTTTGCCACCGGGGCGCCCTCACGCTCAATTCCAACGTCGAGCTGACGAAACGCAGCAGCATACGCCCCTTGCTCCCACCACCACATGAACGTACCGCTTTCATACTCCGACGACTTCGGCTTGTCCGAGATGACTACTACCACGTCCCCAGGAAGCTCCATCGAAATGCTCTTGTCCGATGGCGGCGCTGAAGTGATAATCGTTGAGCCAGGCTGCAGTTTCTTCCAATCAAGGCCGAGATTCCATGTCTTCAAATCATCCACGGAGTATTTCCCCCCGCTGTTAGTCGCCAAGTTCCAATATGTATCCCTTGCCTGCACGACGTGCTTTCCATCGTCGGAATCCATACCGTCCGGATCCATAAAGGTGATGGGATTACTATTGCAGTATTCAAAAAGGCACATTCCATCAACGAATCCTGCGGGATCGGGGGTTGCCCACCGTCCGATCCAGTGCGCGTAGTATCTCGCACCGTGGTAAGACAGCCCGCTCTCCTCATCCCGCTCCTTGCCCGTGTAGCGGTACCGTTTCGGCGTCTCGGTCCGGCTGCGGACGGCCTGGTAGGAGGTGCTACCGTACGGGTAGTACTCCTCGTACGAGATCACCTGCGCGGAGTCGTCCAACTCAAGGCAGGCGGAGCCGAGGTGGTTGGCGAGTTGGTAGCGGACGAGGCGGGCGGGCGAGGGATCGGCGCCCCGCGTGCGCGTCTCCACCAGGGCGACGCGCTGCTTGTCGTCCATCAGGTGCAGCGTCTCGCGCTCGAGAGTGACGGTGTCGCCATCGGGGCCGTACTCGCGGTAGATCTCCAGGCCGCCCAGGTAGATGCGCTCCTTCATCCGCCGCGGTGGTCCGCCGGCGCCAGCGGCCGCGGCGGCATCCGTCACCTTGCGGACGCGCTCGCCTGCCGCGTCGTAGGTGTACCAGGTAATCTCGGGGACGCCGCCGTGCGCGATGGCCTGCCGCGAGGTGGCGCGCAGGCGATCATGATGGTCCCACTGCATCAGCGGCAGGTGCGGCATCGCGGTGATGTTGCCATGCCCGTCGTGTGCGTACGTCCCGGCGGGGGCGGGTCCAACCTGCGTTTGAGTGAGGCGGTTGCTCACCTTGCCCGACTCCAGCAGGCTGGGCTCCGCGTAGGTATACTTGCGCCTCCAGCCGCGCTGCGTGGGATCCTGAGCGCGGTGGATCATCCTCAGGAAGTTCCCCACCGCGTCGTAGACGTAGCGCTCCAGGTAGCGCCCCATCGTGTTGCCATCGCCGGGGTGCAGCAGGTCGACCCGAGGCGCGTCGCTGTCGCTGCCCGGGACGGGGGGCAGGGGCGATCCACCGGCGAACTGGCCCAGGTGCTCGCGGCCCGTGGCCTCGATCAACCGGTAGCGCGAGTCATAGGTGTAGCTGGCGCTCGGCTCCACGCGCTGGTTGCGGAAGAAGACGGCCTGCTGCGCCGCGTCTTCCACGTGCGTGATGTTGCCCGCGGGGTCATAGACGTAGGCGACGTTCTGCACCCCGCACCAGGGATTGACGGCGTCCGGTGGCTGCGGGCAGTCGCCCGAGAACGCCGCGCCGCGCGTGGTGGCCAGCCGCGTGAGCCGGAAGGTGAGCGAATCGTAGGAATAGCGCGTGGCCACGCCGTTGCCGTACGCGACCAGCGTCCGCTGCCCACGGGCATTGTAGGCGAGGCCCGTGACGGCGCCGAGCGTTGCCGTGGCCGGGTTCAGCAGCGACGCGGGCACGGAAGGCTGGTCGAGCCAGGCGTCGAGCCGCTCCAACAGGTTGGCCTCGTTGTACGACGGCTGCACGATGTTGAGCAGCGCGCCCGTGCGGTCGCTGAACGGCGCGACCTGCTGCACCACGCGTCCAAGCGCGTCGTGGCGCGTGGCCGTGGTGAACAGCTCCGCCTCCAGCGCAGGCTTCGCCGCCCAGTCCACCTCCGCGCGGTAGTCGGCGAGCAACTGGCGCGTGCCCCGGGCCAGGTTCCCCTTGAAGTCGTACGCTTCGCTCGCCACCACCCCTGCGCCGTCGAACACGCGGATGGCCTTCCCTCGCAGATTCATCAGCACGTCGTTCGGCACGCCTTCGCCGTACTCCGTCCGCTCGGCCGCGCGCTCGCCCACCCCGTCGTCCACGAAGACGGCGGTAGGCCGCCGCAGCGCGTCGTAGGTGGTGT
>DASRQW010000254.1 GCA_035696245.1 Longimicrobiaceae bacterium
GGTGGCGCTGCGGCAGAGCGAGAAGGAGGCAGAGCTAGCGGTTTACTTCTGCAAGCAGAAGATCGCCGTGCTGGACCTGCGGGAGGGGACGGTGCGCCCCAGCCGCGGGTGATTCGACTGCGGGAGGAGAGTCGCCACCGGCGACTCTCCTCCCGCCCCCCACCAGTGTCAAGCATCTGTCCGAACACCTGTCAGGGATGTCTCCGGCCTTTACAACTGCCTGGGGGAGGGGAGACCAAAAGCGCGGGTGGTGAGGTCATCGTGCGGGAAAGCTATGAACGACGCCCCGCCCGCTAGTCGAGCCGCCGCGGCGGGCGTGGCGCCGAGCCACCTGGCGCCACGCCCGTGATCGACGCAACCCCAACCGCCACCGTGGAATAGGCTCCCCTCTCCCGCTCGCGGGCTACCCATTAGTCACAAGTCAATGTAGTGTATTTGGATAAGTGACTTATGGCGGCACACCAGGGGGCGAGGGGTTGATGATCGAGGCGTGGGTGGAGAACGAGCTCGGGAGCGTGAATCTGGGAGATCCGCGCCGGAACCGGCGGGTGAAGCAGACGGTCCAAACGTTCTGGAATCGGCCGAATGCCTCGATTCCGGAAGCGAGCGAGTCGGTGTCGGAGATGCAAGCGATCTACGACCTGGTCTCTGCGGGGACGACGCGGGTGGAGGCGATCCGGGAAGCGCACGCGGAAGCGGTGGTTCGGCGCGTGTCGGGTTGCGAGGAGATCCTCATCGCGCAGGATTCGACGGAGCTGAGCTTCAACACGCTGCGTTCGACGGAGGGGCTGGGGCCGCTGAGCGGCAGATACAGCCTGGGGTTGATGATGCACACGGCCTTGGTGATCGATCCGGCGGGTGTGCCGCAGGGCGTGCTGCACCAGGCGACGTGGGCGCGGGACGCGGAAGGGGGCAAGAGGCAGAGCCGGCGAGAGCGGCGGATCGAGGAGAAGGAGAGCCAGAAGTGGCTGACGACGGTGCGCGTCTGCGAGGAGCGGCTGCCGGAGTCGATGAAGGCGTGGATCATCGGGGACAGCGAGGCGGACATCTATGAGTTGATGGCGATGCCGCGCCGGGCCGGGATCGAGCTGCTGATCCGGGCGACGCACAACCGGCGAGTCCACGCTGCGGAAGGGCTGGAGTACGTGTGGGAGGCCGCCGCGGCGGCACCGGTGACGGGACGGATCGAGGTGGAATTGAAGCGAACGCGCCTGCGGAAGGCGCGCACGGCGGAGTTGGAGGTGCGGCTTTGTCCAGACGTGCAGATCTTGCGGCCGAAGCACAAGCAGAAGAACACCGCCGTGGAAGCCGTGTCCGTCAGCGTGGTCCTGGTGCGTGAGGTCGGCGAGGTGCCGCCGGAGGAGAAGCCGGTGGAGTGGCTGCTGGTGTCGACCAAGCGGCTGGCGAGCCACGAGGAGGCGCTGAGCGCGGTGAGGGCGTACGTCGAGCGCTGGAAGGTGGAGCGCTACCACTACACGCTCAAGAGCGGCTGCCAGGTGGAGAAGCTTCAGCTGGAGCACGCCGATCGGCTGAAGCGAGCCGTGACGCTCTACTCGATCGTGGCGTGGCGGCTGCTGCTCATCACCTATCTGGCGCGTACGAGCCCGGATCTACCGTGCACGACCGCGCTGGATGAGGAGGAGACCGAAGTGCTGCACCGGATGGCGAATCCAGGGAAGCGGCGCCCCGCGCAGGTGGCGAGCCTGCGCGAGGCGGTAAGGCAGATTGCCCGGCTGGGTGGCTTCCTGGGCCGCAAGGGCGACGGAGAGCCTGGGGTGAAAGTGCTCCGGCGAGGACTTCGCCGCTTGGCCGACTTTGTCCTCGCATACCGAACTCTGCGCGCACCGACTTGTGACTAACGGGTAGCGCAAGCGGGGGACGGGGCGAGCCTAAGCGAGCGGGAGAGGGCGTCCGCCGATGCGAATCGACCCTCCCCCACGCGTTCGTGGGGAGGGTCGATGCGGCGGAAGGCGGCGAAGGTGCGCCGTCTCGCCGCGATCCTGGCGTCCTTCGCCTATGAGGCGGCGACGGCCGGCCTTCCGCGCCGCATCATCCCGCGGATCGCGTTCCATTCGCCGCTGCGGAAGAAGCGCGTCAGGTAGAGCAGGACGGGGAGGGCGAGGATGAGCGCCAGCTTGATTCCCAGGCCGGTGCCGGAGAGCGGGCGCACGCCCTGGCCCGCGATCCACCGGTCCGCGCCGTACAGCGCCGCGACGATGACGCCCAGGTGCGCCATCCGCCCCCACTCGTACGGCACCGGGTAGACGCGGTTGGACTGCCAGGCGCCCAGCGCCGCCATCAGCGCGTACGACGCCGGCGTCGCCCAGGCCACGCCCACCATCCCCCAGCGGCTCTCGGCCACGATGCAGATGGCGATGTTGAGCACCGCGCCCACGCCCGCGATCCACGGCAGCGCACCCGTCTTCCGCTCGATGTACAGCCCCGCCGTGACCACCGTGTACATGCCGCTGAACACGTAGCCCAGCAGGATCACGGGCACGATCCCCAGCCCCAGCCAGTACGCCGGCTTCACGTAGTGATGCACCGACGGCACCTCGCTCAGCGACGGCAGCAGCACCGAGACGGCGAGGAAGACGGCCGAGCAGATCAGCATCAGCGCCGTGAGCACGCGCGAGAAGAGCTGCGGCGCACCCGGCTGGCGGCCGTGCTGGAGGCTGAACGGCGTCCACGCCATGCGGAACATCTGCACCACCAGCAGCATGGCCACGCCCAGCTTGTAGTTGAAGCCGTAGATGCCCACCACGTCCTTCGACGTCATGTGGTACACCGAACGCGCCACGCTCTCCGGCAGGTAATTGAGCACGATGCGGTCGCCGTTCTCCACCAGCATCACCGCCAGCATGGCGGGCATGATGGGGAGCGCGTACGCCCACAGCGGCTTCCACTCGGCACCGCGCAGCAGGCCGGGGCGGAAGAAGGCGAAGATCTCGCCCAGGAACAGCGCCAGCACGGCCAGGTTGGCGGCCAGGTTCGCCAGGAAGATGGCCTCCACGCCCCAGTGCACGTACCCGATGAGCACCACGTTCAGCCCCACGCTGATGCCCACGAACAGTAGGCGGAGCACGGCGTAGCGCATGGACCGGCTGGTCATGCGCAGGTGGGCGTACGGCACCGCCAGCAGCGCGTCGGTATAGACGATGGCGACCATGTAGCGGAACGAGGTCACGTCCAGCTTCGCCCACGGCGCCATGCCCGGCGCGGCGAGGAACGCCAGCGCCGCGATCAGCCCGCCCACGACGAGCACCATGGCGAACGACATGCTGAAGGCGCGCTGCCGCTCCGGCAGCGGCGCGTCCTTCACCGACGCAGCGGCGCGCATGTACGCCACGTCCATCCCCAGGTACAGCGCGATGGAGATGATGGGGATGTACGAGTAGACCACGCTCTGCACGCCGTTCTGCGCCGGGTTGAACTGGTGCGCGTAGTACGGCTGGAGCAGGTAGCTGAGCAGCCGCCCCACGATGGAGCTGAGGCCGTAGACCAGCGACTCGCTGCCCAGGCGCTTCAGCTTGGCGCCGAAGCCGCCGGTGCTGCCCGCCGCGTCGGCGGGCGGGGTGGCGGGGCCCGCGTCGCCTTCGTCGGGCGCGATGGGGCTCTGCTCGGGTCTTTCGCTCATCCGCTGTATCCGTCCATGGCGCGGGAAAGCCCGCGCCGGTCGTTCGGCAAAGGAAAACGCCGCGTACGCCCGTGCGGGCGCGGCGCGGCGCGGCGGAGAAGGCGCCGGAAGGCGCGGCAACCTAATGCAACATGCATGCACCGGGAAAGCCGCGCCTTCCCGCACTCCAGTCCTCCGCCGTTCCCGCCTCCGCTCTTTCGTCCCATCGACGCACGACGATCTTGCCGACGCGTCGGGGTGCGATTCATCGCATCCGCGACTTTCCGCCGCGCCCCAATCCGTTCGTATGCCTCGTATCTCCCGATGCGGCGCGAAGATGCCGCGACTGCATCCACGAGTCGCACATCCCAAGGATTTCCGGCTGTTCGTCTGCTCGACCGGCCGATTTCCATCTACCGAGACTGCGGCCCTTGATCCTGACGTGACGTGAGGACTTAGACTATTGCCGTGGCCACGAGAACGACCGGACCGGGAGGGTGGATGAAGACGAAGGAAAAGCTTCGGAAGGTGGGCGAGCTGGCGCGGGAGACCGGCATCTCGGTGCGCACGCTGCACTGGTACGACGAGATCGGGCTGCTGTCGCCGTCGCACCACACCGCGAGCGGCCACCGGCTGTACGCGGCGGGCGACATCGCCCGGCTGGCGCAGATCCGGTCGCTGCGGGCGCTGGGCTTCACGCTCGGCGAGGTCCGCGGCTGCCTGCTCCAGCCCGGCTTCGCGCCGCGGGGCGTGGTGGGGCTGCACATCGAACGGCTGCGGGAGCAGATGGACCTGCAGCGCACGCTGTGCCGGCGGCTGGAAGCCATCGCACGGCACCTGGACGCGGCGGAGGAGGTCTCCGCCGGCGAGTTCCTCAAGACGATCGAGGGGATGACCATGCTGGAACGATACGTTACGCCCGAGCAGATGGCCGAGCTCCACGAGCGCGGCGCCGCCCTGGGCGACGAGCAGGTCCGCGCCGTGGATGCCGAGTGGCCAGCGCTAATCGCGTCCATGCGGGCGGAGATGGACCAGGGCACCGACCCGGGCGACCCGCGCGTGCAGCAGCTCGCAAGGCGCTGGCGGGAGCTGCTGAACGCCTTCAGCGGCGGCAACGCCGAGGTAGAGGGGGGCGTGGCGCGGATGTACAAGGAGAACCCGGATGTGGCCGCGCAGTATGGCCTGGACGGCAAGCTCTTCGAGTACGTCTCCAGCGCCTGGGCGGCGGACCCAGGGCCGGGCTGAGTCGACGGCGGCGCTGCGCGGAATAGTGTCGAAAGTGCAGTATGGCGAACGGGCGAGGCGTTCATAAGCGCCTCGCTCGCCCATCTCGCATCAGCATCGCGGGATGAAGTGGATCACGAAAGTTTCCACTTGGGTTACGAAGTGACTCACTCGACAGAGAAACTACGCGGATTTCCGTTGGTGCGCGTGGAGGGAGTGTCACGGCCGGGATGGCCCATCCCGCAGAACTGCCTGAGGGCGACGGTGCATCTCCAGAGCTGCAAGCCGTTCGGCGGCTTCGGGATACGGTCGAGGTGGGTGAGTGTGGAAGGCGATCCTGCGCGATTATGCGGGGTACGAATGGCGGGCCGGGTGCGAGGGTGCGCCCGGCCCGCTTCCCCGTGCCGTTCCGCGGAGTCTCCCGTGATCCTTCCCATTCGCTCGCTCGTCGTTGCGCTCGCCGCCGTCGTCTCTGCTGCCGGCATGCGCGGGCTGCCCGCGCCCGTCGCTCGCCCTGTCGCTGGTCAGCTGTTCGCGGCGGACGAGACGGTGCCGAGCGGGATGCGCGTGTACGTGCGCGGCGCGACGTGGGCGGATTCTGCGGATGCGGACTCGGCGGGGGCGTTCGCGCTGGCGGTGCCCGCGGACGCGGACGACGACAGCGTGGAGATGCGGATCACGGCGGTCGACCCGGCGGACCGGCGGTTCTACCCGGCCGTGGCGCGGCTGGCCCGCACCGATCTGACGCGGAAGCCGCGGTTCGTGCTGGTGCCGCGCCTGTGGACGGTGCGCGGCGGCGTGTTCGACGGCGCGAAGGTGGACGTGCGGCTGGACCGCGCGTTCGAGGCAGACTGCCGCGACTGCTCCAGCTTCTACGCGCGCCGGTGGCTGCGCGGCGACCGCGACCCGCAGGGCCTGGCGAGCTGGCCGGAGAAGAAGTTCCCGCTGCGCGTCGCCTTCGACCGCGACTACTCGGCCGAGCGGATCACGGCGCGCGACTCGGCGGCGTTCTGGGGCGGCGTGCGCGGGCTGGAGGACGACCTGGGCGCGCATCTCTTCCGCCCCGTGCCGTTCGGCGAGACGCTGCCGCAGGGCGACGGGCCGGACGACGTGATCCTGGTGTGGATCGAGCCCACCATGCGTTTCGCCGGGCTGGGCAACACCGTGTCCGGCGCGCCGGGCAACATCAGCTACGGCTCGGTGCAGTTCAAGCACGCGTCGCTGCTCGCCGGGCCCAACGTGAACGGGCTGGTGGGGCACGAGATGCTGCACACGCTGGGAATCGGCCACACCTGCGCCTGGCCGTCGGTGATGGCGGACGCCACGCGCTGCCCCTCGCTCAAGACGGAGACTCTCACTCCCGACGACGTGGCCCACGCGCAGCTCTTCCTGCGCGTGAGCGCCCTGCGCCGCGAGCACGGCGCCCGCTGGGGCATCGAGGCTGCGTACCTCGGGGCCCTCCCCAATTCATCCGCCACGCACGACGCGTTCGCCGCGCGCGAGTAGACCGGCGACTCGGTAGATGTAGGGCGGAGGGGCGAGATGCCAGGCATCTCGCCCCTCCGTTCATCCCCCGCTCGCCGAACGCACCGCATCTCCCGAATCCGCGGCATCTCGGCTGATGCGCGGCGGATGTGCGCGGCCGCTCAGAACTCGCGCGCGTCCAGGACCTCACCGGTTCGCTTGCCGGCGACGCTCTCCACGTAGGCTCGCGCGACGTCGGCGGCGGGCGTGCCGTCGGCCGGGTCACGGCCCATGGCTTTGAGCGTCTCGCTCACCCACGGCGGGCTCACCACGTTGACGCGGATGCCGCGCGGCGCCTCCAGCGCCGCCGCGCGCGCGAAGCCCTCCAGGCCCGCGTTCACCAGGCTGATGGCGGCGCTGCCCGGCATGGGCTGGGTGCTCAGCACGCCGCTGGTGAGCGTGAACGAGCCGCCGTCCCGCACGTGCGCCATGCCGATGCGCAGCAGGTTCACCTGGCCCATCAGCTTGTTCTCCAGGCTGAAGCGGAAGTCGTCGTCGCCCAGCTCGGCCAGCGGCTTGAACCGCGCGTTCCCGGCGGCGCTGACCACCGCGTCCACCTTGCCCATCTCGTGGAACAGCAGGCGGATGGAGTCCGGGGCGGAGAGGTCCACGTGGTAGTCGCCGTGCGTGTAGCCCACCTTCACCACGTCGTGCCCGCCCGCCAGCGCCTCCGCCACCGCCTGCCCGATGGTGCCCGTGGCACCGATCAACGCCACTCGCATCCGCATTGCTCCTCGCTCACGTTTTCCGTCCGGCGTCGCGCCGGTGCCGTCCGCAGCTTGGCACCCCGTGCCCCGCGGCGCAACCCGACAAGCGTCGGGAGATGCGGGTGCGGGGACATCGCGTCCGCCACACCACGCATCCGCCAGAACGCGAGACGTCCGCCCGGCGGGTTGCCGGAGCGGACGGTTTGCGCTGCCTGCGTGCGTGCCGCGGCTTAGTCTAGCGGGCGGGCTCGGGCTGCTTGGCGCGGGCGGCGGTCTTGCCCTGCTCGCTGAGCACGTCGGCGACGGCCAGGATCGCGCCGGTGCCCAGCGCGAACGCGAGCGCCGTGCCCATGCCGCGCTGGCGGCGCGCCGGCTGCGGCAGGCGCGGGGCGCCCCCGCGGGTGTGGAGCGCGTTGCGGGTCATGCCGCGCGCCGCCTTCGACGCCACGCCGCCCAGCACCGCCCACATCAGCTTCTTCCCGATATTCGCCACAAGTCCCTCCCGTGTGCGGGTTTGCCTCACCGTCGAGCCCGCCCCCATTGCACGGACCGCGCCACCACGCATCCGCTGTCCCGCTTCCAAAGCCTGGCGTGACGCGCTGTTCGCATCATCCGGAACTGCATTGCTCACGCGGAGCCGCGGAGGGCGCGGAGAACGGCAAAAGACGAGAGTTGTTCTCCGCGTTCTCCGCGACTCCGCGTGAGGCCCGTCGTATCGGACCCGCCGAGAGGATCGGAGAAGGAGGATGCGGCACCCGACTTCGCCCCCGGCGCCATCTCGATTCACATCTACCGAAAACCTCAGTGCTTGGCCGGAGCCCCCGCAGGCACCGAGTCGGGCGACGGAGGGGTCAGCGGCGGCGGGATCGTCCAGCGGCGCTGGTACTCGCGCGGGCTCCACCATTCCCACGGGTTCTCGAACATGCTGAACACGCTGAGGCGCGCGCCGCGGAGGGCGGGGCCGTACGCCACCATGGCATCGCCGTTCCAGAGGAAGGTGACCGGCTGGTCGCGGATGACCTGCACGGCCGCGTCCTGCCACAGCCGGTTCGCCTCGTCGCGGCTGCGGGCGTGCTGCGCGCGCTCCGCCAGCGCGGCGTACGCGGGGCTGGCGTACGAGGTGACGTTGGAGTCGCTGCCCTTCCCGAAGGCGTAGGTGAGGTCCGGGTCCAGCTGGATCGCCCAATTGCTGAAGGCGGCCTCGTACCTCCTGCCGCGCAGCAGGTCCACGTACGCGGCGCCGTCCACCTCCTGCATCCCCATCTCGATCCCCAGCTTGCGCCACTGCGACTGCGCGTAGACCGCGGTGTCGTGCGCGCGAGAGTTGCCGGCGGCCACCAGCATGGTGAACCGGAACGGCTTGCCGTCCTTCTCCAGCAGGCCCTGCGCGTTCGGCTTCCAGCCACGGGCGAGGAGGATGCGGCGCGCGCCCTCCAGGTCGTACGCCAGCGGACGCATGCGCGTGGAGTCGAAGTACTCGCGGTACGTGGGCGGATACGGGCCCGCCGCGGGGCGGGCGAGGTCGGTGATGCCCAGCACGCCCAGCAGGTGCGGCACGTCCAGCGCCATGCCCAGCGCGCGCCGCACCTCTGCATCGCGGAAGGCGGGCACGGTGAGCGGATTGTAGGCGAGGAAGGTGTAGTTGCGCTGGCCCACGTGGTCGAACCGCGCGGACGGCATGGTGCGCTGCAGCTCCCGCATCCGCTCGATGGTCACCGCCATCAGGTCCACCTCGCGGTTGCGGAAGGCGACCGTCACGGAGGTGGGGTCCGGCATCACCCGGCCCACGATGCGGTCCAGGTGCGCGCGCGGGCGGAAGTACGGGTTGCGCTCCAGCGTGAAATCGCTGCCGTGGCGGCGGCGGCTCACGAAGAACGCACCCGACACCGGCATGCGCCCGCTGTCCGGCTCCGCTAGCGAGGGATCGTCGTGCAGGCGCTCGGGCGCGGCGGCGCGGTACTTGTGCGCGGGCGCCACCGGGTGCGCGGAGAGGAAGACGTCCTGCGGGTTGTAGCGGCCGAACCAGAAGGTGACGGTGCTGTCGTCCTGCGCCGTGACGGAGTCGATCGCCGCCATCATCGGCTCCCGCGGCGACTGGTAGCGCGGGTCCTTCAGCGCGCGGAACGTCCACACCACGTCTGCCGAGGTGATGGGCTGGCCGTCGCTCCAGCGCAGGCCCTGCTTCATGTGGTAGCGGAGCGCGCTGCTGTCCGGCGTCACGTACTCCGACGAGCGGGCCAGCGCCATGGGGTTGCCGTCCATCTCGTACGTGAGCTCCCCGTCCTTCCACGTCGCGCGCGCGAGGCCCTGGTACAGCACGTCGTCTAGGTCGCCGTCCACGCTGCTGGCGAAGAAGAGGGGAAAGGGCCGCACGAAGTCCGCGTCCACCGCCAGCACCACCGTGCCGCCGTCCACGGGCTCCCCGGTGCCGTCCGCCACGCGCGCGGGCTTGTGGGCGTCTCCCCCGGAGCACGCCGCGAGGCAGAGCGTCGCCATCAGCGGCGGGATGGGACGGCGGTGGGGCATGGGAGGCTCCGGAAGGGGAAGATGGGCCGGGCGACGGAAACGCGCGCCCGCGTCCCGCGCGGCTGCGGGGGACGGAGCGGAGTGCTTCCCTGCGTGGTCCGCGGGCGCGGACGGCTCCGCGCCCGCCGCGAAGATGCGGACCGCGCGCGGGATGGACGGATGGAGCTTTCGGTCGTTCGCGGATTGTATTCTTCGCTCGTTTGCACGTCAAGCCGAATCGCACGCCCCGTGGCGCCCCGCTCCCGCTGGCGCGATGCAGTCGCGGGATCGCCTCACGGCGGGCGGCGCGATGGGGATGGGAGATGCACACCATCCCATCCCCCTGCGCCTCGTGCCCTCGTTGCCGCCGACGCTGCCCGCGCATCTCCCCTGCATCCCGCGGATGCGAGGCGCCGGGGACGGCGAAAATGGACACCAGCGCGCCTGAGTCGCGTCCTGCTACATCCCGACGCATCGTCGACGAGTGTAGATGCGTGTCCGTCGACGCTGTTCCGGTCTGCTGCGAAGGCGGAAGCGGCGGCATCTACCGCTTGTGCGTAAACTCCGCATTCGCAAGCAGATGCGGCGCGGATAGCCACTGAGAAAAGGCGCTCGTAACTCGCCTTCCGGGGAACAGGTGGCGGGCGGGATGCGCGGTTCGCATCCGATATCGGGTGTCTGGGGACAGTCCGTGTTGCGGGGGCGCGAAAAACCTTGTGGGAGCGTCCATCTTCGGATAAGTTCCGTCCACCCCCACTGGATGAAGCCCCGTAATCCCCACCCGGTTACGCAGGCACACCTTCCGGTACGCGTCCCGCTTGTTCGGACGTTCGATCGTGGCCCTCTACGCCCGCGGAGGTAGGTAATGCAGCGTTTCGCCCGTCGATTTGTGGTGGCACTCGTACCGGTGTTGAGCTTGCTCGGCGGTTGCGGAGAAGCACCTACGCCCATGGCGGCCCCCCACGCGAGCCTGGCCCTGCCTGCCGAAGCCTCTCCGCGGTTCTCCACCACCGGCGGCGGCGGCACCGCAGACCTGCGGCAGGTCGCCCGCTACACCGTGCCGCCGTCGGACACCGTGGGCTTCGTCAAGTCGTGGATCGGGCCCAAGGGCGGGGTGGTGCGCTTCCCCGGCAACTTCGTGATCGAGGTGCCAGCCGGCGCGGTGGACCGCGTGACCATGTTCGAGATCCACGTGTCGCGCAGCGGGCCCGAGAACGGCTACGTGGTGGGCGAGTTCAAGCCGCACCAGAACTTCCTGCGCACGGTCTTCGTAGAGCTGCCGCTGAAGAACACCACTGCCGAGGGCGGCGCCGCCAGCGTGCTGTGGTGGAACTCCGCGTCGGCCTCGTGGGTGAACGTGGGCGGCACGGCTACCCGTGACGGGCAGCGCGTGCGCACCGAGGTGAAGCACTTCTCCACGTACGCCACCACGGGCAACGGCGCCAGCGCCGGCTCCACCACGCTTACGGCGGGCGGCTGACCGCCCCTCACGATCTCTTCCCCCGCGGACTCGAGCGTGTCCCTCTACAGATCCGTCGCTGAGCTGGGCCGGTTCCTGGTCCCTCTCGGCGAGCTGGACGGCGTGCGCCTGGCCCTCTCGCAGATCTCCGAGCCCAACCCCGCCAACGAGTGGGACGGCTCGGGGAGGTACATGACCCTGGACAAGCGGGTCGTGCGCGAGGACCGCGTGGACGCCGCGCTGGCCGAGGAAGAGACGAAGGTCCACGACTACATCCGCCAGGTCTTCGCGACCGCGCGCGACACGCTGCACGCCGCCTACTCCGGCGAGCCCGCCGAGGCGGCGGCGCTCTGGATCCAGATGGGCGAGCAGGCCGAGTCGCGCGGCGCCTTCGACCGGGCGCTCGTCTTCTATTCTACCGCGGCGAACCTGAACGCGCCGCTGCGGGACCGCGGGGTGCAGGTGCTCGCCATCCGCCGCATGGCGCGCGCGTACCTGGGCCTGGGCAGCTTCGAAGAGTCGTTCTGGCACTACCGGCGCAGCGCCGAGATCGCGGCCGACTGCCGCGACCTGAAGGCCGAGGTGATCGCCAAGACGGGCGCGGGAAACGCGCTGGTCCACCAAGCCCGCTACCGCCAGGCCGAGGAGATCTATACCGAGGCGCTGAACCGCGCCGGCACGCACCCCGAGCCGGCGGAGCTGCAGACGGAGCGGGGGCAGCTGCTCACCAACCTGTCGCTCACCTGCATCCGCCAGGGGCGGCTGGACGCGGCGCACCGCTGGATGGCCGAGGCCGCCGAGGTGTGGCGCGGCGTGGACTCGCCGGTGGACCGCTCGCTCATGGAGCAGGTGCAGTCGCAGCTGGCGCTGGAGGAAGGCGACCTGGCCGGCAGGCGCAGGCACCTGGAAGCCGCGCTTCAGCTGCCGGTGCCGCCCGCCATGCGCGCCGGCATCTCGCTGGACCTTGCCGAGGCGTGGCTGGGCGAGGGCAACGCCATGTACGCCCTCCAGTGGGCGCGCGAGGCCGAGGGGCTGGCGCTGCAGGGCGGCGCGGTGGGCCTGCTGGCGCGCGTATACCGCGGCCTGGGCAACGTGGCGCGCGACACCGGCGGCGACGGCGTGGTCTTCTACGAGAAGGCGCTCCAGCTCGCCCAGGAGAAGCGCCTCCGACACGAGGAGGCCGAGACGCTGCTCCAGTACGCCCGCCAGCGCGCGCGCATGGGCGGCATCGAGGAAGCCCGCGACTACGTGGCCACCGCAACGCAGATCCTGGAGGAGTTGGGCCTGCGCCCCCACGAGCGCGCCGCCGAGATCCTCGCCGAGCTGGACGCCGAAGCCGCCGCATCATAGCAGGGGGCCGGAAATCGTCAGATGTACAACGAAGGGGCGGGACCGCATCGACGGTCGCGCCCCTTCGCCATCCTTCCACCTCGCACCCGCCTATCTCCGCGTAGGGGTGCGATTTATCGCATCCGGAACCCCCCCGCCACGCAGACGACCGGCCGGCGCGCCGCATCCCCCGTCCGTTTCCCTCCCCGCTCACCCCGAGTCGGCCGATGCGCCGCCCTCCGGCCTCGTGCGCAGGAAGTTCAGCGCCGTGACCGTCATCACCACCTCTCCGCGCTGGTTCAGCACCTCCACGGCGGAGCGGACGATGCCGCGGTCCGGCTTACTGCGCGAGCGGCGCGCCTCCACCACCGTGACGCGGATCGACAGCGCGTCGCCGGGGCGCACGGGCAGCAGCCACCGCAGCTCGTCCACCCCTGGTGAGACGAGCGTCGCCACGCGCGCGAGGAAGTGCTCGGTGAAGAGGCGCATCATCAGCGCGGCGGTGTGCCACCCGCTCGCTATGAGCCCGCCGTACTCCGTCTCCCGCGCCGCCTCTACATCCGTGTGGAACACCTGCGGATCGAACCGCCGCCCGAACGCCAGCACCTCATCCTCCGCCACCGGGATGGACGGAGAGAGATGGACGTCACCCGGCACGTAGTCCTCGAACCACCGGTCTTCGGGAGATGCGGAGAAGGCCACGCTGGGCAGTGTGAAGAGTTCCTAACGCATACAGCCCCGCCGAGATGCTCGGCAGGGCTGTGCTTACGGGTCACGCCGCAGAGCGCTTACCCGACCTCGATCAAGCTACGGCGACGCGCCATCCGCTCATCGATCTGGCGGATCGCACGGTCAGCCCGGTCGAAGTTCTGGCTAAAACGCTCGAAATCCGGTCCGACGCGGGCAGATCGTGCGTTCTCACCGATCTGCAGAAGCTTTTCCATCATCTTGGGATCGACCATGTTGCTCCTCCCGCGCCCCTTCGAGGTTCCCCAGCCGTGCGTCAAGATCATCGATACTCGCCTGCAAACCCTGGATCAGAGCCGCCATGGTGGGTGAAATATCGGCGACCTGTCCGCTCAGAATATCGTGCTTCTTGGATAGAGAGTCAAGCAATTCGCGGACCTCGGAGAGCTTACGTTCTTGG
>DASRQW010000255.1 GCA_035696245.1 Longimicrobiaceae bacterium
TGGGCAAGGGCATCCGCGGCGCGCCGCGCGATGCGCTTATCGCCGACATCACGCCTCCGGAAGTTCGCGGACGCAGCTTCGGCCTCCGCCAGGCGCTCGACACCGTGGGCGCGATCGGCGGTCCGTTGCTGGCGCTCGCCGGGATGGCCTATTTCGTCGGTGACTTCCAGACGGTGTTCTGGATCGCCGTGATTCCCGCGGTCCTCGCGGTGCTGCTGATCGTGGTCGGCGTCCGCGAGCCGGAGGACAGGGCCGGCAATGGACTTCAGAAGCCGCGCTGGCACTGGCGCGACGCTTTGCGCCTGCAGCCCGCCTTGTGGGTGGTCGTGGCGATCGCGTTCGTGTTCACGCTGGCGCGTTTCTCGGAGGCCTTTCTGCTGCTGCGAGCGCAGGACGCCGGCTTCTCCGTCGCGACGGCGCCGCTGGTCATGGTGGTGATGACACTCGTCTACGCGCTGTCGGCCTACCCCGCCGGCATCGCGGTTGACGCCGGCAAGGCGCCGCAGTTGCTGGCCGGTGGTCTTGTCGCACTGTTCATCGCCGACGTGGTGCTGGCGCGCGCGACCGGGCCGACAGCGGTGCTGGCCGGAGCGGGTCTCTGGGGCCTCCACATGGGACTCACGCAGGGACTGCTGGCCGCACTGGTAGCCGCGGCAGCCCCCGCCGATCTTCGCGGCACGGCGTTCGGCGTATTCAACCTGGCGTCGGGTGTGGCGCTGTTGATTGCCAGCGTGGTCGCCGGTTGGCTATGGGATGCCTACGGGCCGGCGCTGACGTTCTACGTGGGAGCGGGATTCACCGCCATCGCCGGCGCGGGACTGTGGTGGCGGAGGGGCGCGCTGCGGTTTGCCGAGGGTTAACTCTGCGCGTTCGCGGCGAGGCGACGGCAAGGCAAGTGCGCACGAACCTCAACCGTTTACATCGTCGTCCCCGCGAAGGGGGACCCAGCGGCGTTCACACGCACCATCAATATCCATGCACGAATGATCGGACCGTCATTGCAACGACACTGGGTTCCCGCCTTCGCGGGAACGACGATGGAGGGTGGGGCGGTTCCGGCACTCGCGTGGAGCACGCCGTGCAGCGCGCAAGCAGGCGCGCAAGCAGGCGCGCGAACCGCGCCGCCTTCACCGTCGTCCCCGCGAAGGCGGGACCCAGCGGCGTTCGCCGCACAACGCCCCCTTTGATATCAATACGCGGGAGCTGGAGCGTCATTGCAACGACACTGGGGTTCTCCACACCACGCGACATCCCGCATTACGCTCGATACCAAGCGATCCG
Source organism: Longimicrobiaceae bacterium (assembly GCA_035696245.1). Classification (NCBI taxonomy): domain Bacteria; kingdom Pseudomonadati; phylum Gemmatimonadota; class Longimicrobiia; order Longimicrobiales; family Longimicrobiaceae; species Longimicrobiaceae bacterium. The sequence goes on from DASRQW010000255.1 coordinate 1,282, forward strand.
CCCACCTCATCCAGCGCGGGGCACCCGCTCGCCTGCCCTGACTTCGAACCCCAACCGGTTCTCCGCGGGCGCCAGCGGACATGACCAGCGTTCGTCGTATGCGCATGACGGGTTGTACGCAAAATTGAAATCGAGCACGATCGTGCGCTCGTGCGCACCCAGATCCGCGCCCTTGATCGTGTCGTACAGGTAGCGCCCGCCGCCATAGGTATCGACGCCGCTCGTCGCGTCCGCGAACGGAAGGA
>DASRQW010000256.1 GCA_035696245.1 Longimicrobiaceae bacterium
ACGTCCAGCCTTTAACATCAATTCCGCAAGACCTTATCTTTTCAACGCAACTAGACACGCTTCAACGGAAGCTTTCCATCAGATTCCCCCTTTTGAATCCACATGACGAAATTCGCTTTAGCATACTTGTGTCCTCGTGGGATCCCGCTTTCCGTGCCTCAGCACGTATAGCCGGCGTGCGCGAGTTAGGCGTAACCCAAGCTTCAGCATCAGCAAGAAGCAAAGCATTGCACCTTCCATGGACGGTGTACTTTGTCGCTACGATCACTACCATATGCCTGCTACTTTTGCTGTTCGGATTTCTCCACTGGGGCATCGAGATCGCGTTGCGAAACACACACGTGATGGGAATTCTTAGCATTCCCCAAGGTCACACTGCGCAGGAGCTTCAGACGAAACTCTCCGGATTTTTCATGCCGACCAAGAGCGCGCGAGAAATGGAACCGGTGCTTGGCTACCTGAGGGGGTTTCCTCCTGATCATGTTCTAATTCCATTAGAACACCAACAGATGAACGTGCAGCTTGGGCGGGCGTTAGAGAACGTGCGAAGTACAAAGTATAGTCTCATTCTTCTTGCGCTCGTTTCAATTCTTGGGCTGGCATACGTTCTCCGAGCAGTTTACGGATAATTTCTGTGAGGCACATACTGCCAAGGATCAGTATTGTCTCCCACATCGCCAACGAACTTATCCTTTCCTGCCTCTCCTACGCATCCACCGATTCTTGCTTCTCTACGTATTGGACCTCGTGGGCGTGGCGGTGTTCGCCATCAGCGGGGCGCTGGCGGCGGGGCGGAAGAGCCTGGACCTGCTGGGCGTGATCGTGACGGCGGTGGTCACGGCCATCGGCGGGGGCACGCTGCGCGACCTGCTGCTGGACCGCCACCCCATCTTCTGGATCGCCGATCCCACGTACCTGGTCGTGATCGTGGGCGCGGCCGCGCTCACGATCGTGTGGGTGCGCGTGTGGGCGCCGCCGGTGAGCTCGCTGCTGATCGCCGACGCGCTGGGGCTGGCGCTGTTCAGCATCGGCGGGGCGCAGATCGCGGAGCGGGCGGCGTTGCCCGCCATCATCGTCGTGGTGATGGGTACGATGACGGGCGTGGCCGGCGGCGTCCTCCGCGACGTGCTCACGGCCGAGATCCCGCTGATCCTGCGCCGCGGCGACCTGTACGCGACGGCGGCCATCGCGGGCGTCGTGCTCTACCTCGTGCTCCAGCGCCTCGGCACGCCGCCGCAGGCCGCGTCGTTCGCCGGCATGGCCGCCGCGGCGGGACTGCGCGTGGCCGCCATCACCTGGCAGCTACACCTCCCCGTATTCCACCTGCCGGAAGACGCTGCACCGGCGAAGGCGCAGGGCGAGAACGACGCATAGCTCGTCCCAGGCAGCGCCAGTCGCGGGAGCTGGCCCCGCGCCTCCCGGCTTCTTCCCGGCATCGTTCGGAAACGCAAGAGCCCTGCACGGCCTTCACGCCGTGCAGGGCTTCTTCGTTCGCGCCTCCGTTCAGCATCGCAGCTGCATCGCCTGCGCAACGCCGAGCGCGACGCCGGCGGTCAGGCGCCGACCTGCACCGGGTGCGACAGCCGTGCGGACCCTGCTCGGGGTGCGGAACGGACGAGAGAGATGGATGCTCCGCGGGTCAGCCGTGGGCGGCGCGGCGGGGGATGTCGAAGGTGCCGCGGGCGAGGAAGGAGAGGACGAGGCGCTGCACGTCCGGGCGGTTCATCACGAAGGTGTGCATCGCCGGGACGATGGCCATGGCGGTGGCGCCGGGGAGATGCGCCTCATCCACCGAAACCTTGCGGTCGTACTCGCCCGCGATAACGCCGATCTCCACGTGGCGCAACGGCGGCAGGGTGCGGACGGTGCTCGCGGGATCGGTGCTCAGCTCGGCGAGAGGGCGCAGGAACCAGCCCAGCCACGGCGCGTACCGGTCGGCCACGCGCGACCCCTGGTTGGGCGGCGTGAGCATCACCACGCGGCCGGCGCGCTCCGGCGGCCGGTGCGCCAGCATCCAGCGGACGAGGATGTTGCCCAGGCTGTGGCCCACGAAGTGGACCCGCGGCGCATCCCTCGTCTCCTCCGCCACCCGCTCGGCCAGCGCGGCGCCGATCTCCGGGACGGACGGGCGGGTGCTGGAATACCCCCAGTTGAGCACGCGGTAGCCGCGCCGCTCCAGCGTCTCCGCCAGCAGCGCCATCGACAGCCGCGTGCGGCCGAGTCCGTGCACCAGCACCACCAGCTCGCGCCCGTCGTCCGCATCGCCATCGCGGTCGAGAGGCGCGCGCGCGTGGTCGTCGATCAGCTCCCGCAGCGTGTATCCGCAGACGGCGAGGAGAGCGCACGCGGCCAGCGCCCTCCCGATCCGCGACCGCCCCGGGCCGCCTCGCATCTCAGCCACCCAGCTTCTCCTTCAGCGCGGAGTTCACCTGCGCGGGATCCGCGACACCGCCGGAGAGGTTCATCACGCGGCCGACGAAGAAGGCGGACAGCTTCGCATCTCCCGCACGCAGGCGCTCCGCCTCGGCCGGGTAGGCGGCGAGGGCTTCGTCTACCCAGGCGGAGACGGCGGCTGCGTCAGCCACGCGTCCGAGACCAGCCTCGCCCACGATCTGCGCGGGTGGCTCGCCGGTCTCGGCCATGCGCGCGAAGACCTGGCGTGCGGCGGGGCGCGAGAGGATGCCTTCGTCCATCATGGCGATGAGGTCCGCCAGGTCCCGCGGCCGCACGCGGAACTGCGGGAGGGCGCACGACTGCGCGTTGATCGCGGCGAGCACCTCGCCCATCACCCAGTTGGCCGCCTCCTGGCACGAGACGCCGCAGCGTGCCACCGCTTCGTAGTAGTCCGCCAGGTCGCGCGTGCCGGTGAGCACGGCGGCGTGGCCGGGCGTGATGCCGTATTCCTCGACGAAACGAGCGACGCGCTTGGCCGGCATCTCCGGCAGCGAGCGGCGCACGCCGTCGATCCACGAGTCCTCCAGCACCAGCGGCGGCAGGTCGGGCTCGGGGAAGTAGCGGTAGTCGCCGCCGTCTTCCTTGCCGCGAATCTCCCGCGCTTCGCCGCGCGCCGCATCCCACAGCAGCGTGGCAGGGCGCACCTCGCCGCCGCCCGCGAGGACGCGCGACTGGCGCTCTACCTCGAACGCCAGCGCCTTCTCGATGCCGCTGAAGGTGTTGAGGTTCTTGATCTCGGTGCGCGTGCCCCCCTCCCCGCCTCCGGGCCGGCGGAGGGAGACGTTGGCATCCACACGCAGGCTGCCCTCCTCCATGTTGCAGTCGCTCACGTCCAGGTACGCCAGCGCCTGCTTGAGCTGCGTGAGGAATGCCCGCGCGTCGGCCGGCGAGGCGAGGTCGGGCTCGGTGACGATCTCCAGCAGCGGCGTGCCCGCGCGGTTCAGGTCGATGGCGGTCGCTCCCTCCACCCGGTCGTGCAGCGACTTGCCCGAGTCCTCCTCCAGGTGCAGCCGGCGGATGCGCACGTGCCGCGCGGTCCCGCCCGCAGACGGCACATCCACCGCACCGTCGGTCGCGAGCGGCCGGTCGTGCTGGGTGATCTGGTAGCCCTTGGGCAGGTCGGGATAGAAGTAGCTCTTCCGCGCGAACACCGACGTGCCGTGCACCGTGGCGCCCAGCCCCAGCGCGGCCTTCACGCCCAGCTCCACCGCGCGCCCGTTCACCGTGGGCAGCGCGCCAGGCAGGCCCAGGCACACGGGGCAGACCTGCGTGTTGGGCGGGCCGCCGTACGCGGTGGGGCTGGCGCAGAACATCTTCGTCTGCGTCTTGAGCTGCACGTGGATCTCCAGCCCGATCACGGGCTCGTACGTCTGCTCGGGCATGTGGCTCAGGGTCTGCGCGAGGCGGAGAGGAGGCCCCCTCCCCGACTCGCTTAGGCTCGTCGACC
>DASRQW010000257.1 GCA_035696245.1 Longimicrobiaceae bacterium
GGGTGTGGTGGAGGCCGTGCTGTGCGCGCACCCCGGCGTGGCCGCCGCCGCCGTGGTGGTGCGCGACGACCGCGGCGACCGGCTGCTGGTGGCCTACGTCGTCGCCCCGGGCGCGGCGCCTTCCCGGGCAGACCTGCGGGCGCGGGTGGCCGGGCGGCTGCCGGAGTACATGGTGCCCACGCACTTCGTGGCCGTGCACACGCTGCCGCTCACGCCCAACGGCAAGGTGGACCGCCGCGCGCTGCTGGGCGCCGCGTTCGCCCCCGCGCCGGCCGACGCGGACCTGACGGGCATGCAGCACGCGCACCCGCACCGCGAGGAGCTGACGCCCGTGCAGGAGCGGCTGGCGGAGATCTTCGCGGACGTGCTGGGGGTGGACGAGGTGGGCGTGGACGACGACTTCTTCGACCTGGGCGGCCACTCGCTGCGCGCCATGCGCGTGAACGCCTGGGTGCACGATGCGTTCGGCGTGGAGCTCACGGCGCGGTCGCTCTTCGACGCCCGCACCGTGCGCGAGCTGGCCGTGGAGGTCGAGCGCCTGGCCGCCCCCGGCGAGGACGACATCCTCGCCCAGCTCGCCATGCTGGAGGAGATGACCGAAGACGAGGCCCGCCGCCTCCTCGCCGAAGTCGGCGGCTGATCGCGGCTTGCCGATGGGCGGTGCGCGGAAGGAGTCGCATCCGCCGTCGTGATGGGTAGGCGCCGGCCGGATCGGGAGATGTGGGATGGCCAACTGGGCGAAGGTGCGCTTCGGATGGACCGCTCCGGAGCCGGCCGGGCGATACAGCCTGCCCGTCCGTCTCCTGCGCGGGGTCGGGGAGCCTCCTCCTCCGGCCAACGGTACGGCTGTCGGCCTCCGTCCGGGGTCTCCCCGCCCGCGGAGGGAGCCTCGCAAACCGCCGCGAGTCTCCCTCCGCACGTTTTGTGGCGTGCTGCGCACGGCATCCGCACCGGACGTGCATTCCGTCGCCCATCGCCCCGGCGGATACGGTTCCGGTTTCGCGACGCGGCCATCCGGTGCTCCGCGAGATCGACGGGAAAGCCGCCACTCCCTGCTCTGCTCCTCGCTGGTGTTGTGGCCTGGCCGGAGCGCGGCACTGGCGCATGTTCTGACTTTTCACGACATTTAAACGCTTGCCCGCCAAGTGGGGGGTGGCGCAACCGGCCCGCCGCGGGTACCGCGCAGACCGCATCCACCGCCCGCATCCGCCGAACCTTCAGCTTCCGTCCATGGCCTCCGAAGCCCTGCCCCACCCCGGCGACGACCTACCCGCCACCGATCCCGCTGCGGGCCAGGCGAGCGCCGGCGCGGACGCGGCGGACGGGGTTTCGGCAGTATCGGACGAGGTGGACGGCGTAGCGGCCGGATCGGACGTGGGCGAGGACGTCGGGGAAGCTCCGGCCCCAGTTGCCTACGCCGCGCCACGGGCGGGGCTGGAGGAGATGCTGGCTGGCATCTGGGGCGAGGTGCTGGGGGTGGAGCGCGTGGGCGCGAACGACAACTTCTTCGACCTGGGCGGGCGCTCGGTGCTGCTGGTGCAGATCCACGAGCGCGTGAAGGAAGCGATGGGGCGCGACGTGCCAATGGTCGCTTTCTTCAAGCACCCCACCGTCCGCGCCCTCGCCGACTACCTCGCCGCCGAGCCCGCCGGGGAGGGCGAAGACGAAGAGACCACGCGCACCGGCCAGACCCGTGCCGACAGCCGCCGCGAGCTCCGCAGCCGCCGCCGCGACCGCCGCGGCTGAACGCCCGCCGCCCGTCGCCCGAACCTCCAGGCACCGCGACACCGCTGCCGACTGGTAGGGCGCGGACCTGCGTGTCCGCCCGCGCCGCCGTCGCGCGGATGCCCGGATCGCGATGATCGCCGCCGCATCGATGGACGACGCAATCGGCCGCGAAAACGGCGCGTGCTGGGGCATCGTCGCCGCGGAATGGCGGGCCCACACACAGGTGGGGCCCTAACGGCGGACGCCGCCGCGCATCCGCGGAGGCCGCGGCCGGCGCGGAAAGACGGCCCGCACACAGGTGCGCCGCAACCCGTGGACGCCGCCGCGCATCTCCCGGCAACGGCCTAGCGGCCGCATCCGCAGAAACGCCGCGGACCCGAACCGTAGGGGTGCGATTCATCGCATCCGGAACGCATCCAACGCTCCGCATCTCCCGAAACGACAAGGAGATGCGGCAGCGTCGCCGTTAGCCCACTAAGGCGGGCTTTGCGCTCCCGTTGCCGCGGTTTCAACCGCCAGGCGGCGGCAGCCCATCTCGAGAAAGAACTTCCAGGTGCACACGCCGGCAGTACGGACGAGGCCAGCCGAGCTTCGATGAACCGACAGAACATAGAAGACCTGTACGCGCTGTCCCCGCTTCAGCAGGGCATGCTCTTCCACGCGCTGCTGGACCCCACCGGCGGCGCGTACGTGGAGCAGCTCACGCTGGTGCTGGAAGGCGAGTTCCACCCCCCGGAGTTCCACCGCGGGTGGCAGGCGGCCGTGGCGCGGCACCCCGTGCTGCGCACCGCGCTGGCGTGGGAGAAGATGCCCAAGCCGCTCCAGGTCGTGTTCCGCACCGCCGAGCTGCCCATGGACCTGCGCGACGTGTCGCACCTGCCGCGCGAGGAGCAGCGCGCCGAGGTGGACGCGTTCCTGGAGGAGGACAGCCGCCGCGGCTTCGACCTGACGGCCGCGCCGCTGCTGCGGCTCACCGTGTTCCGCAACGCCGAGCGGCTGCACACGGTCGTGGTGTCGGTGCACCACGTGGTGCTGGACGGCTGGTCGCTGCCCATCGTGTACCACGAGGTGCTGCACGCGTACGAGGCGGCGCTGGCGGGTCAGGAAGCCCGCATCCCCGCGCCCCGCCCGTTCCGCGAGTACATCTCGTGGCTGGGCAAGCAGGACCTGTCCCAGGCCGAGGCGTTCTGGCGCCGCACGCTGGCGGGCGTGACCGAGCCCACGTCGCTGAACCCCGTGGGCCCCTCGCACGCCGGCGCGCCTGGCGACTACGGCCGCGCCTCGCTGCGCCTGTCGGCGGAGCGGACCGCGGCGCTGCTGGCGTTCGCGCGCGCCCACAAGGTCACGCTCAACACGCTCTTCCAGGGCGCGTGGGCGCTGCTGCTGTCGCGCTACACGGGGCGCGAGGACGTGGTGTTCGGCACCACCGTGAGCGGCCGGCCGCCGGAGCTGCCGGGCGTGAACGGCATGGTGGGGATGTTCATCAACACGCTCGCCGTGCGCGCGAACGTTCGCCCGTCGGCCCCGCTCCCCGCCTGGCTCGCGGAGCTCCAGCACCACGCCACCGAGGCGCGCCAGTTCGAGCACACGCCGCTGGTGGAGGTGCAGGGCTGGAGCGAGCTGCCGCGCGACCGCCCGCTCTTCGACACGCTGTTCGTCTTCGAGAACTATCCCCAGGCGCGCCACGCCGCCGGCGCGCCCCCGCCCGCGCTGCGCGTGGTGGAGACCGCGTCTCCCGAGCGCACCAGCTATCCCCTGGCGGTGGCGGCCGCGCCCACGGCGGAGGGCACGGAGCTGCGCGCCACGTACTCCACGCGCCTCCTCTCGCCCGAAGCCGCGGAACGGCTCCTGGGGCAGATGGCGGCGCTGCTCGACGCGTTCGCCGCCCACCCGCACGCGAAGCTGGGCGACCTCTCCATCCTCACCGAGGCCGACCGGCGGGTGCTGGACGAGTGGAGCGGGCGGGAGACGGAGTACCCCCGCGACGCCTGCATCGCCGCCCTGTTCGACGAGACGGCGGCCGGGGCGCCGGACGCCGTGGCCGTGACGTTCGGCGGCGAGCGGGTGACGTACGCGGAGCTGCGCGCGCGGGCGAACCGGCTCGCGCACCATCTCCACGCCGCGGGCGTGCGGCCCGGCGACCGCGTGGGCGTGTCGGTCGAGCGGTCGGCCGAGATGGTCGTGTCGCTGCTCGCGGTGCTCAAGGCGGGCGCGGCGTACGTGCCGCTCGACGCCGCCTACCCGCCGGAGCGGCTGGCGTGGATGCTGGAGGATTCCGGCGTGGCCGTGCTGGTCGTGCGCGGCGCGGTCCCCGCCGCGCTCTCCGCCTTCGCCGGCCGGGTGGTGTCGCTGGACGCGGAGAGGGACTGCATCGCCGCGCAGAGCCCCGAATCTCCCGGCATCGCCGTGCCGCCGGACGCCGCGGCGCAGGTCATCTACACGTCCGGCTCCACGGGGCGGCCCAAGGGCGTGCAGGTCCCGCAGCGCGCCGTCATCCGCCTCGTGCGCGGCAACGACTTCGCGGACGTGGGGCCCGATCACGTCGTCCTGCAGATCGCCCCCGTCTCGTTCGACGCATCGACGTTCGAGCTGTTCGGCGCGCTGCTGAACGGCGCCACGCTGGCCGTCTTCCCGCCGGGCGCGCCGTCGCTCGAGGAGCTGGGCGACTTCCTGCTGCGCGAGCGGGTCACCACCGCGCTGCTCACCTCGGGTCTCTTCCACCAGCTGGTGGACGCGAACCTGGCCAGCCTGCGCGGCCTGCGGCAGCTCCTGGCCGGCGGCGACGTGCTCTCGGTTCCCCACGTTCGCCGCGTGGTGGAGGCGTACCCCCGGGTGCGCATGGTCAACGTCTACGGGCCCACCGAGAACGCCACCTTCACCGCCTGCCACACCGTCGTTCCCGGCGACGTGGAGCGCGCCAGCATCCCCATTGGCCGGCCGGTGGCGAACACGCGCGTCTACGTGCTGGACGGGGAGATGCGGCCCGTGCCCGCGGGCGTGCCCGGCGAGCTGTACACGGGCGGCGACGGCCTGGCGACCGCGTACCTGAACCGGCCGGCGCGGACGGCGGGCTCGTTCGTCCCCGATCCGTTCTCGGGAGATGGAGGGCGGCTGTACCGCACGGGCGACCGCGCGCGGTGGCTGGACGGCGGCACCCTGGAGTTCCTGGGCCGGATCGACGAGCAGGTGAAGATCCGCGGCTTCCGCGTGGAGCCGGGCGAGGTGGAGGCCGCCCTGGGCGCGCATCCGCGCGTGGCCAGCGCGTCGGTGATCGCGCGCGAGGACGAGCCGGGCGACAAGCGCCTCGTCGCCTACGTGGTCGCGGCGGGCGCGGACGACGGCTCCGCATCTCCCGAAACCCATCTCGCCGAGGAGCTGAAGGCGTACCTCGCGGCCCGTCTCCCCGCGCACATGGTGCCGTCCGCCTTCGTGGCGATGGACGTGCTGCCGCTGAACGCCAACGGCAAGGTGGACCGCCGCGCGCTGCCCGCGCCTGACCGCTACGGCGCCGCGGCCGAGACCTACGTGGCGCCTCGCAACGAGGCGGAGGAGAAGCTGGCGCGCATATGGGCCGAGGTGCTGGGGCGCGAGCGGGTGGGGGTGCACGACAACTTCTTCGACATCGGCGGGCACTCGCTGCGCGCCACGCAGGTCATCTCCCGCATCCGCGACGCACTGGGGACGGCGGTGCCCATGCGCGCGTTCTTCGACACGCCCACCGTCGCCGCGCTGGTGGAGCGGTTCGGGCCTGACGCGAAGCGGGACGAGGCGGACACGGGGCGGGCTTTGGAAGATGG
>DASRQW010000258.1 GCA_035696245.1 Longimicrobiaceae bacterium
CCCCCCCTCCTTCCGCCGCGACACCGCCCCAGCACCACCGGATGCTGCTTGCCCGGTCGCGAGACGCTATCCGGCCAGGGATGTTCAGACTGGTTCAGATGCCTCCACGTCCGCGCATCCGCAGAATCGAACACGACTCGCCCGACATATGACCGACTCCACTATGCAGCCGCAGGTCCCGCCGGGCATCGACAAGCTGCTGCGGCGCTTCTCCACGCTCACGCCGGACCTCACGCGCCAGGCGCTGGTGCAATACGCGAACAAGCTCCAGGCGCTACCGGAGCGCTTCCGCGGGCTGGACACGGAGCAGTACCGCGTGAACGAGTGCCAGACGCCGGTGGCCATCTACCCCGAGGTGGTGGACGGGCGCATGCAGTTCCACGCGGACGTGCCGCAGGGCGCGCCCACCATCCGCGCGCTGCTCGCCATGCTCTTCGACGCGCTCAACGGCCAGCCGCCCGAGACGGTGCTGGCGATCCCGCCGGACTTCGTTCGGCAGGTGATGGGGCGCATCGGCTTGGAGACGCGCGAGGTGGGGCTCAACGCCATGGTGGAGCGCCTGAAGCGCGCTGCCCGGCGGGCCGTGGAGGAGCGCGGGTCACCGGCCGCCTGATGCGTGGCTGCGCGGCGGTCCCGCCCTTGCGAAGCGTCCCACCGTCCGTTCTTTTACAGGCCGATTCGTCCGGAAGGGGCGCGGCCGCTGGCGCGCGCGAAGATCAGGCGGGGCCCGGCCATTCGCCGCGGCGCCGAACCAGGAGAAAGACCGAATGCGTGATACGTTTGCGGCCCGCCCCCGGGCGGCGGGCGCGCTCGTGCTGGCGCTGGTGCTGGCGGGCGGGTGCAGGCCGGTGAAGGAGGGCGGCTACGAAGCCGTGTCGCACCGCGAGCGCGACTTCACCCAGTTCCAGGCCACCAACCCGGACCCGCCTCCGTTCGTGCCCGGCATGGGCGGCGCCGCCAAGCTGGTCGCCAAGAACCTGCCGGCCGGCGTGACCCAGGCCATGGTGGACCAGGGCCAGCAGATGTTCGGCACCGTGTGCGCCGCCTGCCACGGCCAGAACGGCGTGGGCACCGGCGCCGCGCCCGCCCTGAACGACAGCAAGTGGCTCTGGATCAGCGGGCAGTATCCGGAGATCGTAGCGCGGATCAAGGAGGGCGTACCCGCGCCCAAGGAGCACCCGGGGCCCATGCCCCCGCGCGGCGGCGGCAACTTCAGCGACGAGCAGGTCGGCCAGATCGCCGCGTACGTGTACGCACTCAGCCACCAGGGGGGAGCATGAGCCGCGACAGCGAGGAGGGCCTTCGCGTGCAGGGTACCGTGCGCGACCGCTACCGCGAGTGGCGCGAGCAGAACCCGGCGCCCGAGCCCGAGAGCGCGATGAGCTTCTCCGAGGGCCTTCCGCTCCCGGAGCTGAGCGAGGCGACGGGCCGCGTGGTGTTCACTGCCGTGGGCGCGCTCATCGGGCTCTTCCTGCTGGTGCTGGCGGGCACGGCGTTCGCCGCGGCCCGCAGCTGGGGCGAGATCGACCGGGGCGGCGCGTGGGTGGGATACGGCGCCTCGGCGCTCTTCCTCACCATCGCCGGGCTGGGCGGCATCGTGGCCAGCTACAACCACAACTACCGGGTGATGACCCGCGCGCCCGAGCATCACTAAGGCGCAAAGAGAGCGGATCACCTTTGCGGCACATTCTTTGTTGACAAAGTGGGCACCCGTCGTTATCATGGGGCTCAGCCCACAACATGCGATGACGCCTGGGTACGGCTTCCCCCGCCGCTCCGGGGGCACGTCCTCTTTCCTTTCATGGAGACTCCCCACATGACCCGCTTCAACTTCCGGTCGTTGAACGTCGTTGCAGGGATCCTGCTCACCGTGGGCGGCTGCGACACTGCGCGCATGCCCACGGCGTACGCCGTCTCGGACTACCAGGCGGTGCGGATGCCCTCTTCGGGTGCGCGGATGTCGGCGAGCGGGTCGGGGACGGCCAGCAAGGTGATCGGGCCGGAGGGCGGCAAGCTGAACGTGGGGCAGTACGTGCTCACCTTCCCGGCGGGCGCCCTGTCGCAGCCCACCGAGATCGGCATGCAGTCGGTGGCCGGCTACGCGGGTGTGGACGTCAGCCCCCACGGCCTGACTTTCCCGGCCGGGCACGAGCCGGAGCTGTCGCTGAGCTACAAGGGCGCCGACCTGCTGGGCATTCACGTGCTGGCCGTGGGCTACGTGGGGGAGGACGGCAACCTCGACGAGGTGCTTCCCTCGTTGGTGGACCTGCGCGACCGCTCGGTGAGCGCCGATCTGCATCACTTCTCGCGATACCTGACGGTCGGTCACTGAACGAACCAGCCCCGACCCTCCGCCAGAGCAAAGGGCCCCGCCGCGGCGGCGGCCCTTTTCGCATTCCCGCCGGGCAGTGCATCCGTAACACCCACCGATGAACGATTCCCTCCGCTCGCTCCTGGAGCGTGCCCATGCCGAGGAGCACGCGGGGCTCTGGCCCGCGGCCGCGGCCACGTACGAGGCTGCGTACGCCGAGGCCGCGCACGGGCGTGACGCCCGGGGCGTGCTCGAGGTGGTCACGCGTGCCGGCCACTGCCACCGCCAGGCGGGCGACTCCGACCTGGCGGAGACGCTGCTGGGCTTGAGCCTCACGCTGGCCGAGCTGCAGGGGGAGGACGGGCTGGCGGCGCGCGCCCTGAACGGCCTGGCAATCCTGCGGCACAACGTGGGCGACGTGGAGGGCGCCGAGGCGCTGTACCTGGCCGCGCGCGACCACGCGCTGGCCGCCGGGAACGAGGTCTCGGTGGGCGAGACCGAGCAGAACCTGGGAATCCTGGCGAACATCCGCGGCCGGCTGGACGAGGCGCTGGCGTACTACGAATCCGGCCTGGAGCACCTGCGCAAGGCGGGCACCCCCCGCGCCTGCGCCAGCGTGCTCAACAACATGGCCATGCTGCACCTGGACCTGCGCCACCTGGAGCAGGCCGACGCCCTTTTCGAGGAGGCGATGCAGATCTGCGCGGCGGCGGGCGACGTGGTGACGGTGGGCGTGATCCACATCAACCGCGCGGAGCTGTTCCTGGCGCGCGGCGAGCCGGACCGGGCACGCGAGAGCTGCGACCAGGGCTTCGAGATCTTCTCGCGCGTGAACGACGAACTGTCGATGGGCGAGGCGCTCAAGTTCTACGGCATCATCTACCGCACCACCGGCAAGCTGCACCTGGCCGACCGCCACCTGCGCCAGGCGATCGAGACGGCCGCGGGCAAGGACCCACTGCTGGAGGCCGAGGCGCAGCGGGAGCTCGCCCTGGTGCTGCGCATGCAGGGCCGCAACCGCGAGGCGATGGAGGCGCTGAACCGCGCCCACCTGCTCTTCCGCACGCTGCACGCGGAGCCGGACCACGCCGAGGTGGGCGAGCGCATCGGGCAGCTGGAGAACGACTTCCTGTCGCTGGTGAGCGCGTGGGGCGAGTCGATCGAGGCCAAGGACATGTACACGAGCGGCCACTGCGCGCGCGTGGCCGACTACGCGTGCCGCCTGGCGCAGGAGGCGGGGATGCCCCCGCGCGAGCTCGTGTGGTTCCGCATGGGCGCCTTCCTGCACGACCTGGGGAAGACCGAGGTGCCCGAGGCGATCCTGAACAAGCCGGGCCGCCTGAGCGACGAGGAGCGCCGCATCATGGAGCGGCACCCGGTTGCGGGCGACGAGATGCTGGCCTCCGTGGAGTTTCCGTGGGACGTGCGCCCCATGGTGCGCTGGCACCACGAGCGCTGGGACGGCATGGGCTATCCCGATGGGCTGGCGGGAGATACGGTCCCGCTGCCTGCCCGCATCCTGCGCATTGCGGACGTGTTCGACGCGCTCACCAGCACGCGCAGCTACCGCCGCCCGCTCACGCCCGCCGAGGCGATGCAAATGATGGAGGACGACGTAGGCTCGTTCGACCCCGCGCTATTCGAGCTCTTCCGTACCCTCGTGCCCGAGCTTTCGGAGATTGCGCTGCGCGCGCACCGCACCCCCGAGGAGCCAGCTTCCGCATAGTCAGCCCGGCATCGGCGGGTAAGGTCGCGGCGGATGACATGTGCGTAAGAGCAGATTTTCCAGGTAGATCAAGGAAAAGAAAGAAGGCCCGCCGGTTGCCGGCGGGCCTTCTGCTATTCCGCCGATCAGGGGGCGTTGGAGCGGTTGCGCGCTCTTTGCGCCGGCAATGGCAGGAAAGCCGCGTGTTTAGACATTGCGGCACCGCCGCAACAGTTGTTGTCCGAAAACGGTAGTTGAAGGTTCCGGGGAGATTCGGCGGTTCTCTCACGGGTGGCGCAGGATGAGCGGAGGGTGCACCATGTTGAGGCAACGGTTTGGGTGCATCGTTCCAGGTTGGCAGACGGACATCCAACGTCGGCGTCCTACAGGTGGGGAGCGATCGGGGTGGGTAGGAGGATGCGGAGTGATATGATTGCCATTCGTCGTACCCGGAAAGCGATGTACGGCCGGAGACTCGCGCGGCGTGGTGCGTCGGGGTGCGAGGATGGCGCGAGGCTCACGCCGGGGCGGGGAGACCCCGGGCGGAGGCCAACAGCAGTACCGTTGCCGGAGGAGGAGGCTCCCCGACCCCGCGGAGGAGACGGGCGGCCAGGCAGTATCGGCCGGCGGGCTCCGGAGCGGCCCGCCGCGACGATGCCTGCCGTCCGCCGATCGGCCCGTCTCGGAATCAGATCGAGATCACGCTGCGGCGGCGACCTCGACCTCGATGCCGCGGGTGCGGAGGAGGAGCGCGACGGCTTCGCCGACCTTGTTGTTGGGCGTGGACGCGCCGGCGGTGAGGCCGACCGTGACCGGCCCTCGCGGCAGCCAGTCCTCGGCCTCCACCTCGGGGGCGTCGAAGGGCGTGCCGTTGGGCTTGAAGCGGATGGTGCCCCGCTCTGGGTCGATGCAGCCCGCGTCCGCCACGTGGTACGTGACGGTGTGGCGAGCGCAGAGCACGGCCAGGTGGTTGGTGTTCGACGAGTTGTAGCCGCCGATCACGAGCATGACGTCCGGCGGGCCGGCGGGGCCGGAGACGAGCTTGGTCACCGCGTCCTGCCGCTCCTGCGTGGCGGAGCAGATGGTGTCGAACGAGCGGAAGTGCGCGTCCAGGCTGAAGCCCGGTTCTCCGCCGTGCCGCCGGGCGAGCGAGCGCCCCACCTCGGCCGCGATCTCCAGCGAGTCGCCGGAGAGCATCGTGGTCTGGTTGGCGACGCCGATGCGCTCCAGGTGCAGGTCCGGGTCGAAGCCGGGCGACGACTTGGGGGCGAAGTGCGCGAGGAATGCCTCGCGCGTCATCGCGCCGGGTACACGTTCGACGTAGTCCATCACCAGGCGCGCCTCGGCCATGTCGCGGACGATCACGAACTGTCCGCCGGGGTGCTTGAACGCCTGGCTGGCGGTGGCGCGCGTCTCCTCGTGGTAGTACTTGCCGTGGATGAGCGCGGTGAACCCGTCGCGCGCGTACTGCTCCACGCGCTTCCACACGTTGAGCACGCTGCCGCACGTGGTGTCCACCAGCACGCAGCCGACCTCCTGGAGCCGCGCGAAGTCCCCCAGCGTGGCGCCGAACGCGGGCAGGATGACCACGTCTTCCGGCGTGAGCCCCGCGAAATCGAACTCGCCCCTCTGCGCGTCGGCTTCGAGGAAGACGATGCCCATGTCGGTGAGGCGGCGGTTCACGTGCGGGTTGTGGATGATCTCGCCGAGCAGGAAGATGCGTCGCTCGGGGAACTGGAGACGCGTCTCGTACGCGTAGTCCACGGCGCGGTCCACGCCGTAGCAGAAGCCGAACTCCTCGGCCAGGCGCACCGTGACGGCCTGGTCGCCCTCGCCGAAGCGGTCCTCGTACCCGCGCGCGCGGATGCGCTCCACCAGCGCGCTGTGGTACTCGGAACGGATCAGCGGC
Organism: Longimicrobiaceae bacterium; assembly: GCA_035696245.1. Classification (NCBI taxonomy): domain Bacteria; kingdom Pseudomonadati; phylum Gemmatimonadota; class Longimicrobiia; order Longimicrobiales; family Longimicrobiaceae; species Longimicrobiaceae bacterium. Next base: position 5,926 of record DASRQW010000258.1, read on the forward strand.
TCGATCTCCTTGCGGAGGCCGAAGCCGCGGCGGAAGTACGTCTGCTCCATCGTCTTGTGCGGTCTCGTGCAGGGGTCGCGCGGGCATGGCGCCCGCTTCGGTGAACGCTAACGGAAGGCCGGGGGCGCCGCAACCGTGAGGGTGGGCGGCAAGCGGCGGCGCGCCTCGCATCTCACGCGTGCGGGGAATAGTTTTTGCCCCCTCCACGCGTTCGCGCGCCGGGCCGCCGGCCACGCGGCGCGCAACCCTACCGTGAAGGAGCCGTTCGTGAGAGCTGGGAAGGGGAAGCCGCTGGGCGGGGCGCCCAAGAAGAAGCGGCTGGTGCCGCAGAGCCCGGACCGCAGGCCGCGCCCGCCGCAGCACCGCGGCAGCCTGATCGCCCTGGCGGTGATCGGGCTGCTGGTGCTGGGCGGCATCGGCGGCTTCGCGTGGCAGATGGACCGCCAGCTACGCGGCGGCATCCTGCGCCAGCGCGACGAGGCGCGCCGCCGGCCGGACTGGGTGAAGCTGGAGGCGCTGCCGGCGTACGTCCCCGCCGCCTTCCGATCGGTGGTGGACACCACGTCGTTCCGCGACGACGCCACGGCGCGCGCGCCGCAGGGCGAGGCGCAACTCACGGGCGACCTGCTGCGGCAGATCCACGAGCTGGACGGCAGCCTGGGCGGCGAGGCGAGGGAGCTGGCGATGTCGCCGCTGCTGGAGGAGCAGTCTTCGCGGAAGGACCTGCTGGAGCTGTACCTGAACCGCATCTACCTGGGCCGCGCGGGCAACTGGCCGCTGTTCGGCGTCTACCATGCTTCGCGGGAGTATTTCGGCAAGGCGCCGCAGCAGCTCACGGTGAGCGAGGCGGCGACGCTGGCAGGCATCCTCCTTCCCCCGCGGCTCACCGACCCGCAGAACCAGCCCGGCGCCGTGGGCCCGCGCCGCAACGAGGTGCTGCGCAGCATGCTGGAGTCCGGCGCCATCGACCAGGCCGCCTACCGCGCCGCCATCGCCGAGCCGCTGGGCTTCCAGCCGGGCATCGACTACGCGCCCATGACGAGGCCGCTGGACTGGAAGAAGCCGCCCGAGGTCATCCGCCTGGCGCCCGCTTCGCCCGCTCCCGGCGCGGATTCCGCGAAGACGAGTCCCGCGGGGCAGTAGCCGAATCTCCGCGCGCCGCGGCCGAGTCCGCTCTCGCCGTATCCGCCGGCTGGGGCGCCTCGGTGGGGCGGGAGAGGTGGAGCTGCACGAGGTGCCACTCGCCGCGGTCGCGGGCGAACACGCCGCTCATGCGCAGCCGGTCGGCGCGCGTGATGGGCTGGTCGGCCGGGATCAGCTCCAGGTGCGTGGCGAACCACCCCTGCCCCTCGCGCAGGTTCACGCGAACCTGCAGGTCCGGCGTGCGCGCCAGCACCGGGCCCTCCGTCCGCGTCTCCTCCAGCGCCTTCTCCAGCCCCGCGCCGCCGCTCAGCGCCGCCTCGTCGTCGCCCATCGGCCCGATCACGTTCGCTTCGGCCGCGGGCGAGAGCGCGGCAGCGGCGGCGGCGCGGTTGCCGCGGCCCAGCGCCTGGCGGAAGGCCACCACGCGCGTGCGGATCTCGCCCTCGGCCTGCTCCTGCTCGGTCGCCGCGGGGGTGCGGTGCTGGTAGAAGCCCGGCGCGGTCCGCTCGACCTTGCAGGCCGAGAGGAGGAGCAGGGCTCCGGCGGCGAGTGGGTGGTACCGGCGCACGGTTTCCTTGGGTTCGTGGGGCGCGGGGATGCTGCCGACAATGTGAGGCGCGTGCGTGCTGTGTCAAGGAGCGCCGCGCGTTTCCGCGTTCCCTTGACGCAACGCCGGGGCCGTGCCATCGTCTAGCCGTATCCCTTGCACGCACATGAGGTTCGATGATCTGGTTCGGCAAGAGCTTCCGCGAGGCGCTGTCGCTGCCGCCGGCGCCCCTCCCCGCGGGCGACGAGAACGTGCGCATGGAGCACGCGCTGATCCGCGTGGCCCAGCGCGCCCCGCACCTGGGCGGCGACGCCCTGGTGGACGCGCTGGCGCAGACGGGTTTCGTGGACCGCGACACCGCCGCGCGCCTGCTGCCCACCTTCCGCCACTTCGACCCGGACCGCTGCTTCGCCGAGGCGCTGCGGAGCCTCGCGTTCCGCGGCCCGGCGCAGGCCGGCGAGTTCCGCGCCCGCATCCAGCGCGTGGTGGCGGACCTCACGGGAGACGCTCGCCTGGGCGAGGTGGGCCCGGAAGAGGCGGTCCGCTTCGCGCACGACGGGCGCGAGGGCATCGTCCTGGCCTACCCGCAGGTGGGCTTCACCGTGGGCGGCGCGGCGATGCAGGCCGTGGAGGCGGCGGTGGACGAGATGCCCGACGCGCTGGTGATCGTCGCCAAGAACTTCCAGGAAGGCACCGCGCCGCAGCTCCAGTCGCTGCTGGCGCGCACCGAGGTCCCCGGCACGCTGGTCACGGTGAACCTGCTGCTGGGGATGCGCGCGGTCACCCTGCGCTACCAGCCGTCGCCGCACCGCGTGGTCGACCTGCTCGGCGCCGGCCGCCCGCTCCGCTCGCGCGACATCGCGCTGCTCGGCAACAAGGCGTAGCCGCAGGACAGTCTCCGCATCGGCCGGCCAGCTACGGGTAGATGGACGGCCGTTGCCGTATCGGTAGATGCTCGGCGGCGGTGGCCTCCACGCATCCGCATCTTCCGAAACGCGTTCGGCAGATGCGAAGCGATACGACGGCCTCTCGCATCCCCATCTTCCGAACGGCGGTGGATCAGGAGATGTGAGGCGGGCGATGCTGTCCCCGCGACGCCGATCCGCCGATCACCTCAAGCATCTCGGCGGATGCGCATCTTCCGCATGCGTTTCCGATGGGACACTGCCGACGCGCGGTGTGCGCCGAAGCCCGCGGTGATGCGCAGCCTTCCGTTTGATCGATCCACATCCACCGACGACTCCGATGGAATCTTCCGGCAGCACGACGCGGCGCGAGTTCGCGAAGTCCGTGGCGATGGCAGCGGTGGCGGTGCCCGTGCTCGCCAGCGTGGAAGCGTGCACGCCCGCGACGACGGGCGCCGCCGTGGCGGCCGCTTCCGCCGCGCCGCCGCCGCGGGCGGACGAGAGCGCCATCGACCCCGTGGCCGTCGCGCTGGCGAACGTGGTGCGCGCCAAGGCCGGCTCACGCCTCACGGCCGGGCAGCTGGTGGAGGTGCGGAAAGGCATCGAAGGCAACCTCCAGGCGGCGCACGCGCTCCGGAACTTCGACCTGCCCACGGCGACGGAGCCGGCGTTCGCCTTCCGCGCGTACCGCGGGGGTGAACGGTGATCCCCGTCGAGACGCTCTTCCTGCCCGTGAGCGAGCTCGCCGAGCGCGTGCGGACGCGGCAGATCGACCCGGTGGACCTGGCGGAGGCGTACCTGGCGCGGCTGGAGAGCATCGGCCCGCGGCTGAACGCCGTCGTCACCGTCACGCGCGAGCGGGCCCTGCGCGAGGCACGTGCCGCGCGCGGCGAGATCGCCGCCGGCCGCTACCGCGGGCCGCTGCACGGCATCCCGTACGGCGTGAAGGACCTGATCGCCGCCGTGGGCTACCCCACGACCTGGGGTGCGCAGCCGTACCGCGAGCAGAGGTTCGATGAGGACGCCACGGTGGTGCGGAAGCTGGGCGAGGCTGGCGCGGTGCTGGTCGCCAAGCTCGCCTCGGTGGAGCTTGCGGGGGGGATGGGCTACGAGCAGGCGAACGCGTCGTTCACCGGGCCGGGGCTCACACCGTGGAACACCGCGTTCTGGAGCGGCGGCTCGTCCAGCGGCCCCGGCGCCGCGGTGGCAGCGGGCCTCGTCCCGTTCGCGCTGGGGACGGAGACGTGGGGCTCCATCGTCACGCCCGCCGCGTTCTGCGGCGTCACGGGGCTGCGGCCCACGTACGGCCGAGTAAGCCGCCACGGCGCTATGGCGCTCTCGTGGTCGATGGACAAGCTGGGCCCGCTCGCGCGCTCCGCCGACGACGCGGGGCTCGTCCTCTCCGTGATCGCCGGGCGCGACCCGCTGGACGATGCCTCGGCGGACCGCCCGTTCGTGCATCATCCGTCCGCCGGCGCCGGACGTCGGCCCCGCATCGGCATCCTCAAGGGCCTGGCGGAAGGGTCGCAGGCGGAGGTGGCGCGGAACTTCGCCGCGTCCATCGAGGCGCTGAGCGACGGGGCGGAGATCGTGCGGGACGTGACGCTGCCGAAGTTCCCGTACGGCGCCGCGGCGGGCGTGATCATCGACGCCGAGGCGGCCAGCATCTTCGAGGAGCTGGTGGACACCGGCCGCGTGCACGAGCTGACGGCGCCCGAGGACCGCATCGGCGGCTACCCCGGCCAGGTGGTCTTCGCCAAGGACTACCTGCGCGCAATGCGCATCCGCGTCCCCGCCGCCGCTGCGATGGACAAGCTGTTCGCGGACGGTGGATTCGATGCGCTCGCGCATCCCACGCGCGCGACGGTGTCGTATCCCATCGGCCGGAAGTTCAGCGAGGCGTACCCGGACGTGAAGGGCGGCGGCGAGCCCATCAGCGGCGCGGCGAACCTTCTGGGGCTGCCGTCCATCGCCGTGCCCAACGGCTTCGGCGCGAACGGCCTGCCCACCTCGCTCTCCCTCACCGGCCGCGCGTGGGACGAGGAAAAGCTCATCGCCCTCGCCCGCACGTACCAGCAGAAGACCGATTGGCACCGCCGCCGCCCGCCGGTAAGCTGACGGGCTGGCACTCCGGTCGCGCCCCACTCCACGCGGAGGATGTGGCGACAACCATCGAGCCGCCGTGCATCATCCGTCATCGGCCCTCCGTGTCCCCCGCGTGACGGAGCTTGTCCGCAGCGGAGGACACAGGGGGCCCTTCCGACGGATCGTACGGATGGCTAAGAAGATGATGCCAAACGAGATGAACGGCGGCCCCGGAAGCGGTCCGGCGAATGCGCAACTTCCCGGCGTCTGAACGCAGTGCAGGTCCGCCGCAGCAACCCTTTCCGTTCGGAGACAAACCCATGAAGACGTCCCTTCGCGCCTCCCGGCGCGCGGTCCTGGCCCTGGCGGCGCTCACCCTGGGCGCCGCGGGCTGCGCCAAGCAGGTGACCCGCATCTCCCCGTCGCAGGCCGTGGACCTCTCCGGCCGCTGGAACGACGTGGACAGCCGCATCGTGGCCGACTCCATCATCCGCCAGAGCTTCGAGTCGCAGTACGGGCCCAGCTGGGCGGCGCGGTACGCCCAGGCGCACGCGGGCCGGCAGCCCACCGTGATCGTGGGCACCATCCGCAACCGCAGCATGGAGCACATTCCCGTGGGCACGTTCGTGCGCGAGCTGGAGCGCGCGTACCTGAACAGCGGGCAGGTGCAGGTGGTGGCGAGCGCCGAGGAGCGCGAGGAGGTGCGCGACGAGCGCGCGGACCAGCAGGACAACGCGGCCGCCGACACGCGCGCCGCCATGGGCCGCGAGCACGGGGCCAACTACATGCTGCAGGGCGACATCAACCAGATCACCGACCGCGAGGGCCGCCGCAGCGTGGTCTACTACCAGGTGGACATGACGCTGGTGGACTTGCAGAGCAACGCCAAGACGTGGGTGGGCCAGCAGAAGATCAAGAAGTACGTGGAGCAGCCGCGCATCCGCATCTGACCGCACCGGAACCGAG
>DASRQW010000259.1 GCA_035696245.1 Longimicrobiaceae bacterium
CCAGCGAGCGGCCCAGCAGCGCCAGGTCGCCCGTGAAGCACGCGGCCACGAACGCCGCCAGGTTCGCGGACTGCGCCACCAGCACGTGCAGGTCCACCTCGCGCCTCAGCACGGCGCGGGCAGCGCGCGTGTCCAGCCGCAGGTGCGGGTGCACCAGCACGCAGCGCACGGACGGCGGCACCGGCAGCGGCACCACGTCCGGCGGGTCTATGGAGCGCACCAGCACCAGGCCGCCGTGCAGCATGGGCGCCACGTTGTCGCCGTGCGCGGCCCCGCTCGCCACCGCTTCACCCACCAGCGCGTACCGCAGCAGCCCGTCCAGCCCCAGCGGCTCCGGCAGCAGCCGGTTGGCAGCCACGACACCGGCCACCGCGGACGCCGCCGAGCCGCCCATCCCCGAGCCGAGCGGGATGCCCTTGCGGATCTCCACCTCCATCCCGAACGGCAGCGCCAGCTCCTCCGCCATCCGCACCAGCCCCGCCGTGGCCGTGTTCGCCTCCGGCGCCGTGGGCAGCGCGTCGTCCAGCCCCGTCACCGAGACGATGCGCACGCCCGGCTCGTCCGTCCGCCGCACCGTGACCTCGTCGCCCACCGCGTCCACCACGTGGCCCAGCACATCGAACCCCACGCCCACGTTGCCGACGGACGCGGGCGCGAAGGCCGTGGCCCAGCTCCGTCCGCTCACGCGCCCGAGCCCGGCGCCGGACGGTCGCGGTCGGTCAGGTTCACCACGCGGGCGCCGCTGGCGCGCACCAGGTCCGACGGGGAGATGAGGATCTCGTGGCCCCACTGGCCGGTGCCCACGCCCAGCACCTCCTCGTCCATCAGCGCCGCGTCCACGAACGTGCGGAAGCCCGGCGGCTGCCACCCGAACGGCGGCACGGAGCCGACGACGTAGCCGGTCGTCTCCTTCACCGCGTCCAGGCTGGCCATGCGGATGTCCTTGGACCCGATGGCCTTCTTCAGGAACCCGGACACGGCGTTCTGGTCTCCGCCCACCATCACCAGGACGCGCTCGCCGCCGGCGGCCTCGAAGACGAGCGTCTTCACCATCTGCCGCTCGCGGAAGCCCAGCGCGTGCGCCACGTTCGCCGCGCCCTTCTCCGTCTCGGGCGAGAACTCGCGCCGCTCGTACGGGATCGTCAGGCGGTCCAGGTGCTCGTGCGCGGGCAGGTTGATCATTGGCGTTGGGTGTCGGTGTGAAGGTGGGGGGATGCGGGGCGGGTGAATAATCGCCCGGCACAACGGACTGTCGGCGGATGTGCGAGGCCGGCGAGCGCCCCCTCCCGCCCGCTTAGGCTCGCACCCTCCCCCGCAAGCGGGAGAGGGTTGGGGGTTCTCCGCGCGTCGGAAGCTTCGGTGCGAGGGGAAGGGTTCGGGGTTAGTCCGCGAAGGCGGACTTTGCGCCGTTGTTGCCGCGGTTTCAACCGCCTGTCTGCCCGGTTCCATCTACCGAAACCCAGAGCCTGACCGGCGCCGCGCGAGGCGCTAACCAGTATCCCGGCCTGCCTCGCACCGCAAGGAGCAGCGCGGCGTATGCGACCTGGCGTGTGGCGGGGCGCCGAGACTCTGGAGGTATCGCGCGACGGAACGTATGATATGGCCTCCGGCGGGCGCGGCCTGGCCGGACGTTTGCGGAAGCGGCCCCGCCCCAGGCCGCCCGGAGCCTCCCCGAACCTTCCACCATGCCGCACTCCCCCGCCCGCCGCGCATCTCCCGCGCCCGCCATCCTGCCGGGCAGCGACGAGCTGTACCGCCTGCTGGTGGAGCACGTCACCGACTACGCCATCTTCATCACCACGGCAGACGGGCACGTGGCCACGTGGTCCGAGGGCGCGGGCCGCATGACGGGCTACACCGAGGACGAGGCGGTGGGCAGCCACGTCTCCATCCTCTACCCGCCCGAGGACGCCGCGTCCGGCGCCCCCGCCCGCGACCTGGAGATCGCGGCCGAGCGCGGGCGCTGCGACGCCATCGCGTGGCGCGTGTGCAAGGACGGCTCGCGCATCTGGGTCACCGCCGTGATCACCGCGCTGATGGACGCGGACGGACGCGTGATCGGCTACGGGCAGATCCTGCGCGACCTGACCGACCGGCGGCTGGTGGCGCAACAGTACGAGGAGAGCCGCCAGCGCTACCGCTCGCTCTTCGAGCACAACCCGGACGCGATCTTCTCGCTGGACCTGGAGGGCCGCGTCGCCAGCGCCAACCCCGCCACCGCCCAGCTCTCCGGCCACGAGCCCGACGAGCTCACGGGCACGCCGCTCTGGCCGCTGGTGCTGCCGGCAGACCGCGACCGGGCGCGGGAGCTGTTCGCCCTGGCCGCCGCGGGCGAGCCCCAGCACGCCGAGGTCGCCATCGCGCACCGCAGCGGACGCCGCGTGGACCTGAGCGCCACCCTGGTCCCCATCCTCGTGGAGGGCGAGATCCTGGGCGTGTACTGCATCGCCGAGGACGTGACGGAGCGGAAACGGGCTGAGGCCGAGCGCGAGATCTTCGTGCTCCGCGAGCGCATCGCCCGCGCCGAGGCCGAGGCGGCGAACCAGGCCAAGAGCGACTTCCTGGCCGTGGTCTCGCACGAGCTGCGCAGCCCGCTCAACGTGATCACCGGCTTCGCGGACCTGCTCAGCGACGGCGAGGCGGGCTCGCTCAGCGACGTGCAGCTGCGCCACATGGGCCGCATCCAGGCCAGCTCGCGGCAGCTCTTGGGGATGATCGACGAGGTGCTCAGCTACGCGCGCATGGAGAGCGGGCGCGAAGGCGTGGTGCGCGGGCCCGTGGACCTGGCCGCGCTCGCCCGCGAGGCCGCCGCCGCGCAGCGCCCCGCCGCGCGCGCCAAGGGCCTGGACGTGGAGGTGGAGGCGCACGGCGACTGCACGGCCCACACCGACCGCGCCAAGGTCGCCCAGATCCTGGCGAACCTGCTCTCCAACGCCGTGAAGTTCACCGCGCAGGGCGGCATCCGCGTGGGCGTCCGCTGCGACGCGGGCGCCAGCACCCTCACCGTCGCCGACACCGGCCCCGGCATCGCCGCGGACCAGGTGGAGAAGATCTGGGAACCGTTCTGGCAGGCCGAGCAGCCCACCGTGCGCCGCGCGGGCGGCACCGGCCTGGGCCTCAGCGTGGCCCGCCGCCTCGCCAGTCTCCTCGGCGGCGACGTGGAGGTCGACAGCCGCCCCGGCCACGGCAGCACCTTCACCGTCCGCCTCCCCGCGCTCCCTCCTTCCGACGCGCACTGATCGGCCCTCGCCCTGCCGTACATCGGCCGGCGTTGGCCTCCGCCGCACAAGTCTCTCGACTCGCCCTGATCTCCCGACCCGCTGCGCCCGACGCCCGTCCCCAGCCAGGCTCGATCGCACCGCCCGCGAACCCGCCCCTGATCCGCTTCCTCGTCCGTCCCGCTTGCACGGGGTGTTCGGTAGATGCGATGCTGTCTGGCGCGCCCGCGGCCACTTCGTCCTGCCGTGCGGTTCGCCAACCCGACGACAAGGTGCAACCGATGGATGCGCATGGCCTGACGGTCCGCCCCGCCGCGGCGGAAGACGCGGAGCAGATGGTGCCGCTGCTGGAAGAGCTGGGCTACCCCAACGATCCACACGTCGTTCGCGAGCGCCTGGCGAAAGTCCCGCGCGACGACTCACAGGTTCTCGTTGCAGAAGACGAGGACGGTCGCCTGATCGGCCTCGCCACCATGCAGGTGAAGTGGGCCCTCCACCGCCCGGCGGATGCGCGGCTGGGCAGCCTGGTCGTCGCCTCGCGGGTGCGCGGGCGCGGCGTGGGCCGCCTGCTGCTGGACGCGGTGGAACGCTGGGCCGCAGACCACGGCTGCACCCGGGTGGAGCTCACCAGCGGCTCCCAGCGCACCGACGCCCACGCCTTCTACGAGCACTGCGGCTACCACTCAGAGAGCCGCCGCTTCGTCAAACCCGTCTCCTCATCCACGGCCCCCTGAAGCAGGCACCCGGCGTAAACGTCTACGCAACCGTGGAACAGGCTCCCCTCCCCCAGGCAGTTTTGGGGGAGGGGCTGGGGGAGGGGGCCTCCGTCGGCACCTTGACACAACCCCCCTGAAGGCGGATATTAGGGGCTTGCGTTGTTTCCAGGCAATTCCGTCTCAGTAACGGG
>DASRQW010000260.1 GCA_035696245.1 Longimicrobiaceae bacterium
CCGCCACCCTCGCCGCCAAGGCCGCCGAAGTGCTTCACCCCGCGGGGTGAGGGTTCGTGGGCGGGCGGGAGGCCCCCTCCCCCAGCCCCTCCCCCAAAACTGCCTGGGGGAGGGGAGCTTGGTCCACGGCGGCGGTGAGGGTTGTGTCGATCCCGATTATGGCGGGGAGGTCTTGTTCGGCGGCGGCAGGTGGAGGCGGGGCAGGGTTGATGGGGGACGATGGAGAGTCTAGAGCGCGGCTGGACACCCAGCAGGTGACACGCGGCTCGTCCACCGCCCAACCGTCCCAGCCGGCTCATCATCCGTCGCGCTGTAGTCAAAGCCAGCCTAACACTCGCCCCCGCAAGCAGTTCTCCCCTCTCCCGCTTGCGGGGGAGGGGCCGGGGGAGGGGGCATCCTCTCCGCAGCGATACGCTCCCGGCATCCCGCGTTTTCGGTAGATGCAACACGAAAAAACGACGGAGGGCGCGCACCCAGCCGGTGCACGCCCCTCGTCGTTCGCCCATCTACCGAACTATCCCGCCGTTCCGTATCTCCCGACAGCGATACCGGTGCCGCTCATGGATCTCACCGCTGCGGGGTCTTGGCGATGCGGCCGGGGCCGGAGTACGGGTTGGAGCCGTTGGTGCCCAGCACGTGGCGCGAGTACCCGTTCTCCGGGTTCGCGCCGCGGCGCACCGCCCGCGCCACCGCCACCTCGCCGCGGTTGTACGCCAGCACCGCCAGCCGCACGTCGCCGTCGAACATGTCCAGCAGGTTGCGCAGGTAGCGGAAGCCCACGCGCAGGTTGTTGCCGGGCTCCATCACCGCCTCGGCGCTGCGCAGCGAGCGGTCGATGCTGCGGGCCGTGCCGGGCATGAGCTGCATGAGGCCCAGCGCCCCGCCGCGGCTGCGCGCCCGCGGGTCGAACCCGCTCTCCACGCGAACGATGCGGAAGCCCAGCTCCGGGTCCACCCCCTCGGCCCGCGCCGCCTGCTCGATCTTGCGCGACAGCTCGGGCGAGATGCCGTAGCGCCGGGCGTAGCGGAACTCCAGCAGGTCGGTGCTGCCGATGAGCCGCACCTCCTCGTGCAGCCGCCGCCAGAACTCGCGCCCCGGCGAGGGCGTGGGGGTGAGCGGCGTGGCTGCCACTACCGGCACGCGCAGGCTGGTGTCGTTCGCCTGCGCCGCCACCGTATTCGGCGCCGCCGCCAGCGCCACGAGCGCCAGCGCGGCCGCCCCGCGCGAAACCATCTGGATCGGATTTCTCAACGAAAACCTCCGTGTTGATCCGGTCGCCTTCGGTTGTGCGAATGGGGCATACTGCATCCGCGGAAGCCCCGAGTCAAGAATGAGCACCGCTCACGGAGAGGCGCCCGGGATGCGCCAGCACTGGCAAGCGGATGCAGCGCAACGTGTTCGGAAGATGGAACTCCAGGTCGATCGATCGGCCTGGAGAAGTCCGAAACAGCTTCGCGGCGCCCACCGTACTTCCTGCCACGAGGTCCGGGGCAGGCGCCCGGCCGCGAGCGGGCCGCGCGCCCCGGCAGGTCCGGGAGCGCCGAGACGGCCCCGCAACGAGAGAGACACGGGTCGATTCCCATGATGGGCATAAATCGCATCGCGCACGCTTCGCTGATCGCCGCCACGCTCGCCGCCGCGCCCGCTGTGGGGCAGGGGCCGATGGAGATCGTGGTCAACATCCCCGCCGGCCGGCTGGACGTGGTGCAGGGCGGGCAGCGCGTCCGCTCGTACCCGGTGTCGGTAGGCACCGCGGCGCACGCCACCCCGCAGGGCGAGGGCGCCATCCGCCGCATGGTGTGGAACCCGGACTGGACGCCGCCCGACGCGGAGTGGGCGCGCAGGGAGACGCGGAAGGCGCCCGGCTGGGCCAACCCCATGGGCCGCGTGAAGATTCACCTGTTCCGCGACTACTACGTGCACGGCACGCCCGCGGGCAACGAGCGGCGCCTGGGCGCGCCGGCCTCGCACGGCTGCATCCGCATGCGCAACCGTGACGTGATGGAGCTGGCGGAGATGGTGATGCGTGCCGACGGCGGCCCCTCTGCCGAGGCGACGGCCCGCACGCTCGCCGCGAACCCGCGCAACACCCGCGAGCTGAGCCTGGCCGGCCGCGTGCACGTGCGCATCGAGTACCGCCTGGCGGAGGTGGATGCGGACTCGGTGACGCTGCACCCGGACGTGTACGGCGTGGCGAAGCCCGGCTACGCAGCCCGCGTGGCCGCCGACCTCCGCGCCGCCGGCGCCGATACCGCGCCCGAGCTCGCCGCCGTGAATCTGTCCCGCGCCCCGGCCTCCGCAGTTCGCATCCCGCGCCAGCTTCCGCAGCCGGCCGCCGTCATCGCCGTCGCCACCGTGCCCGTCACGGCCGCGCCAGCCCAGACGGCCGACGCCGTGCTCCCGCGGTAAGCGCACCGGCAACTCATCCGCCGAGAAACGACAGCGGGGCGGCAGATCATCTGCCGCCCCGCTCGTCTTTCCCGCTCGCTCTGCATTCTCCGATTCCGCATCGACCTCCATCGATTCCCGAAGCATCATCCGCCCTCGTTCGTCGGCCGATGCGTCAGCGGAGGCCGCCGGGGGTGACGCGGCGCTCGGCAAGGGCGAGGATGGCGTCGACGGCGAGGGCGAGGAGGGCGGCGGGGATGGCGCCGGAGAGGATCATCCGCGTGTCGCCCAGCGCGAGGCCTGCGACGATGGGATCGCCCAGCCCGCCGGCGCCGATGAACGCGGCGAGCGTCGCCGTGCCCACGTCGATCACGGCGGCGGTGCGGATGCCGGCCATGATGGCGGGCGCGGCGAGCGGAAGCCGCACGTGGCGCAGCACCTGGCGCGGCGCCATGCCCAGCGCGTGCGCCGCGGCCACCGCCTCGGGCCCCGCATCCCTCACCCCGCTGTACGTGTTGCGGACGATGGGATACAGCGAGTAGAGGAAGAGCGCCACCAGCGCCGGCGCCACGCCGATGCCCAGAAGCGGGATCATGAACGCCAGCAGGGCGATGCCGGGGATGGTCTGGAGCACGCCCACGCCGCGGATGGTGCCCTCGGCCGCGCCGGGGCGGGCGCGTTCGAGCGCTACGCCCAGCGGCACTGCGACCGCCACCGCCGCCGCGAGGGAGACGGCGACGAGCAGCAGGTGGCGTAGCGTCAGCGCGAGCAGCTCGCCGCGCTTGGCCCACAGGTACGCGCCGAGCGACGTGCCGCCGTCCGTCCCCGTCTGCGCACCCGCCGAGGCGGACGGGGTCGCGCCCACGAGGCCCAGGTCGCGCAGGGCGGCGGCGGCCACGCGGGGCACCTCCTCGCCGTCCACCTCCACGCGGCGGTTCATCTCCCGCATCCGCGTCTCGTCCAGCCGGCCGCTCAGCTCGGTCAGCGCGGCTATGGCGGCGGGGTTCTCGTCGGAGAGGCGGCGGCTTACGACGGCGGCGGCCTCGTACGGCGGGAAGAACGCGCGGTCGTCCTCCAGCACCACCAGGTCGTACCGGGCGATGAAGCCGTCGGTGCTGTAGCCGTCGATCACGTCCACGCGGCCGGCGGCCAGCGCGGGGTACTTCACCGCCTGCACCAGCGGCCGCACCTCGCGCGGATGGAAGCCGTACGCGCGGGACAGGCCCGGCAGCCCGTCCTCCCGCCCGATGAAGTCCGGAGTTAGCCCCGCCACGATGCTCGGCCCGTTGCGCCCCAGGTCGCTCAGCGTGCGCAGCCCCAGCCGCCGCGCCGTCTCCTTGCGCACGGCGATGGCGTACGTGTTCTGGAAGCCCAGCGGCGGCAGCCACCGCACGCCCCACCGGCGCCTGAACTCCCGCGCCACGCGTCCATAGACAGCGCGCGGATCGGCCGACGGCTTCTCACCGAGGATGGCGAGCAGCCCCGTACCCGTGTACTCCGGGTACACGTCCACCGCGCCGGTGCGCACCGCGCCGAATGCGATCTCCGTCGCGCCCAGCCCCAGCCGCCGTTCCACCGGGATTCCCCGCGCCTCCAGCACCTGCGCGAACATCTCCGCCAGCAGGTAAGACTCCGCGAACGGCTTCGACGCGACCACCACCGGGCGCGCCGAGCTCTTCCGTGCGTCCGCCGGCGTCGTGGCGTCCGCCGTCTGCGCGCGCGCCGCATCTCCCGTCCCGAAGCCGAGCACCGCCGCGAGCGCCAGCATCCACGTCCACCCGAGTCGGGCCGATGCGGAACGGACGCTCGTCGCTTGACGATTCGGGAGATGCACGGCGGGCGTCGCGAGCGGACCCGGCGTGCCTCGCGGATGCGCGGGCTGGGTGCGGATGCGCAGGCGGGCGAGGGCGAGGCGGAAGATGCGAGTCATGCGGCCTCCACGCGGGCGCGGGCCAGCAGCTCGCGCACGTATGCGGTTGCGGGCGCGGAGAGGAGCGTGCGCGGGTCCGCCACCTGCTCGATGCGCCCGCGGCGCAACACGGCGATGCGGTCCGCCAGCAGCACCGCCTCATGCAGGTCGTGCGTGACGAGCACGGTCGTCACTGCCAGGCCGCGCTGCAATTCCCGGAACCCGTCCTGAAGCTCCGCGCGGGTGATGGCGTCGAGCGCCCCGAACGGCTCGTCCAGCAGCACGATGGACGGGCTGCCCGCCAGCGCCCGGGCGATCGCCACCCGCTGCCGCTGCCCGCCCGAGAGCTCGCGAGGCCACCGCCCGCCGAACGTCTCCGCCGCCAGCCCCACGCGCTCCAGCGCCTGCATCGCGAGCGAATCCGCCGCGGTGTCGCCGCGCAGCCAGGGGACGAGCGCCACGTTGCGCAGCACGCGCCAGTGCGGCAGCAGCCCGCCGTCCTGCGGCACGTAGCCCACGCGCCGCCGCAGCTCCACCGCGTCCAGCCCCGCCGCGTCCGCGCCCTCCACCAGCACGGAGCCGGCGTCCGGATCGGTCATGCGGTTGAAGCAGCGCAGCAGCGTGCTCTTGCCGGACCCGCTCTCGCCCACCAGCGCCACGCACTCCCCCGCCTCCACGCGCAGCGACACGCCGTCCAGCGCCGCCGCCGCGCCGAAGCGCTTCACCACGTCCACTGCTTCCAGAGCCACTGGGCGCGAGCCGTTCACGGGAGATGGAGTCCGGGGTAGGGGAGATGAGCGGCGGGACGGCCACGGCTCAACATCGCCCGCCCGCCGTTCCTCCGCCAGCACCTCGCGGCGCCCTCCGCCCGCCACGGCCGACCGATCCGAGGCGCCGTCCTCCGACGACGGCCGGACGTAGCACCGGCCACGCGTTCCGAGCCCCTGATACCCGGCTCAGCCCGAGCGCATCTTCTCCGTCCTTCCATTGCGTTCTTTGCGTTACGCATGGGCGCACGCATACGTATCACCTTCCCCGCCCGGAGGATGCGCGTAAACAGATATGGCATCAATGGGTTCCCTTGTAATGACCGTCCTGCGGCATGCCGCGGGCGAGGCACGCTTCATCGTTGCGCTTGGCGCTGGATCGTAATAACGTGCATCTCGCCTCCCGCAGACCGGTCCCACCCCACAGCGCCCCGTGCACCGGCACCGAGCAGGCCGCGGCCACGCCGCGATCCCACACGCCAAGCTCCCAGCTTCCCGGTAGTCTTTCCCGCATAGCGCGTCCCCAGGCAGTTCCGCGGCCAGCGCCGCCCGTGCAGTCCCCCGCCGTCCGCCACGCGCCGACGGCCTTTCCGGCCGGTGCCCGCCGGCCACGGGCACCTCCACCCGCCACCACAGGAGACCCCGCCCGCGAACCACCCGCAGTCCATGTGGGAACCCTTGCAAACCGATCGATGGGAGGAAGCGCGATGTTGAGAAGAATGTTGTTGGGCCTTGCGGCCCTGTGCCTGCTGTGCGGCCCCGCCGCCGCGGCAGCGCAGCAGAGGCAGATCACGGGCACGGTGACGGGCGCCAACGGACGGGGGCTGTCCGGCGCGTTCGTGGCCATCGCCGCGTCGAACCTGGGAGTGCGCACCGACGTGCGCGGCGGGTACAGCATCTCGGTGCCGGCGGGCGACGTGCGGCTCCGCGTCCGCTCGGTGGGCTACAAGGTGGCCGAGATCAACGTCCCGGCCACGCAGGCCACGGCGAACTTCAGCCTGATCGAGGACGTGCTGAACCTGCAGGCCCTGGTCGTCACCGGCCAGGCGACCGCGGTCGCGCGGCAGAACGTGGCCAACGACGTGGCGGTGGTGGGCGCGCGCGAGCTCCAGCGCGTCCCGGCGCAGACCATCGACCGGGCGCTCCAGGGGAAGGTGGCGGGTGCCACCATCCGCTCCAACTCGGGCGCGCCCGGCGGCGGCGTGCAGATCCGCATCCGCGGCGCCAGCTCCATCACCGGGAACGCGACGCCGCTGTACGTGGTGGACGGCGTGGTGATCAGCGACGTGGCCATCCCCGGCGGCCAGAACGCCATCTCGCGCGCCAACACCACGGCGGGCGTGAACTCGTCGGTGCAGGACCAGACGGTGAACCGCATCGCCGACCTGAACCCGAACGACATCGAGAACATCGAGATCCTCAAGGGTGCTTCGGCGGCGGCCATCTACGGCTCGCGCGCCTCGGCGGGCGTGGTGGTCATCACCACCAAGCGCGGGCAGGCGGGCCGGCCCCGCTTCAGCCTGTCGCAGCGCGTGGGCTTCGCGGAGCTGTCGAACGAGATCGGCGCGCGTGACTGGACGGCCGCCGAGGCCATCGACTTCGGGTACGTGACGGCGGCGAACGCCTCCACGTACTTCAACCCGGACGGATCGCCCAAGCACACGTACGACCTGGAGAAGCAGGTCTTCGGGCGCCGCGCCCCGCAGCGCGAGACCACGCTGAGCGTGAGCGGCGGCAACGAGGGCACGCAGTACTACATCTCCGGCCTGCTGATGAACGACCAGGGCATCGCGGCCAACACCGGCTACGAGAAGCAGAGCCTGGCGCTGCACCTGAACCAGGCGCTGTCGTCGCGCATCCACCTGAACGTGGGGAGCAGCCTGCTGCACTCGGTGGCGGCGCGCGGCATCACCGGCAACGACAACACGCAGGCCAGCTACGTGGCGGCCATCTCGGCCACGCCCAACTTCTTCAGCTTCAAGCCGGTCAACGGCGTGTACCCGCGCAACCCGTTCACCGACAGCAACCCGCTGGAGACGTCCAGCCTGTCCACGAACGACGAGGACGTGTGGCGCGCGATCGGGTCGCTGAACCTGACGGTGGACCTGCTGAACCGCGGCGCGCACAGCCTGAAGTTCGTGGGCATCGGCGGCGCCGACTACTTCACGCAGGACAACCGGCTGTACTTTCCGCCCACCATCCAGCTCCAGCCCTTCGGCACCACGCCGGGCACGGCGGTCTCGGGCGGCGGCAACAACCTGAACCTGACGTCGAACCTGAACCTGGTGCACGCGTTCACGCCCAGGAGCGGCTCGTTCAGCGCGACCACGTCGGTGGGCGTGCAGTACCAGGGCAGCGACCTGCACCGCGGCCAGGTCACGGGCCGCAACCTGCTGGGCGACCTGGACCTGCCGTACTTCGGCGCGGCGCAGCAGACGTTCGGGCGGCACGAGCAGGTGAAGGACTTCGGCGGCTACGCGCAGGAGGAGCTGCTGATGTTCGACGAGCACCTGTCGCTCACCGGCGGCCTGCGGGCTGACCGCAGCAGCAACAACTCCGACACCGAGAAGTACTTCTTCTACCCCAAGGTCAACGGCGCCTTCACGCTGCCGGGCTCGTACTCCTTCCTGGACCAGCTCAAGCTGCGCGCGGCCTACGGCTCCGCCGGCAACGAGCCGCTGTACGGCCAGAAGTTCACGGCGCTCAACCTGACCAACATCGAGAACATCCCCACGGTCTCGTTCGGCACGCTGAACACCATCGGGGCGCTGGACCTGCACCCGGAGCGCACCACCGAGATCGAGGGCGGCTTCGACGCTACGCTCCTCGGCGAGCGCGCGCTGCTCACCTTCACGGCGTACCACCGCAACATCACCGACCTGCTGCTGTCGCGGGTGCTGGCGCCGTCCAGCGGCTACTTCACCGAGTACTTCAACGGCGGCAAGCTGAGCAGCAACGGCATCGAGGCCTCGATCCAGGCCACGCCGCTGCGCCGCGGCTCCTTCCAGTGGGTGACGAACAACACCTTCTCGCGCAACCGCGTGAAGATCGTGGAGCTGCCGGTGGAGGAGTTCAGCGCCGGCAACTCGTTCGGCAACTCGTTCGGCAGCTACCGCATCCGCAAGGGCTTCTCGCCCACCACGGTGTTCGCCAACTTCGGCCGCGACGCCACGGGCGCCTTCATCGTGCGCCCCATCGGCGAGTCGGAGCCGGACTTCCAGATGGGCTTCAACAACGACTTCAAGCTCCGCCGCTTCTCGCTGTCGACGCTGCTGGACTGGAGCCACGGCGGCAAGGTGGTGAACCTGACGCGTAACTACTTCGACGGCTCGGGCACCTCGCCGGACTTCTTGATGCCCTCGGGCGTCACCACGCCGCGCGACTTCGAGAAGTGCGGGGCGGACTGCCTGTCGGGCGAGGAGCGCCTGTTCTGGTTCGGCAACCCGAACAACCGCCCGGTCTACGTGGAGGACGCCAGCTTCGTGAAGCTGCGCGAGGTGTCGGTGAGCTACGAGGTGCCGGCCCGCTGGCTGGGCAGCCGCGTGAGCAACGCCCAGATCTCGCTGTCGGGGCGCAACCTGAAGACCTGGACGGGCTACAGCGGCTACGACCCGGAGGTGAGCAACTTCGGCAACGTGACCGCCGGCCGTAACCAGGACGTGACGCCGTTCCCGCCGAGCCGCACCTTCTGGCTCGCCTTCAACGTCGGGTTCTGACCATGAGACACAACCACCTTCTCGCAAGGCGAAGCGCCATGAAGCGAATCCTCTGCCTGCCGCTGCTGGCCGGCGCGCTCTGGGTCGGGGCGTGCAGCGACCTGACGGTGCCCGACTACAACGAGCCCCTTCAGGGCGACCTGCAGGACCACCCCAGCACGGGCCTGGTGAACGCCACGACCACCGGCATGCTGGACGCCAGCCGCCAGGACGCGGCCAACTACGTGCGCTACACCGGCATCCTGGGCCGCGAGGCGTACTACCTGGACACCAACGAGTCGCGCTACATCACCGAGCTGGTGCAGGGGAGCATGGACCCGTCCAGCTTCGCCGGCGGCGGCCTGTGGAGCGGCCGCTACCACTCCATCCGCACGGGCGAGACGCTGATCGCCGCGCTCGACAAGCTGCCGGCCAACGACGACCTGTCGGCCGCGCAGAAGGAGGGCATCCGCGGGTTCGTGAACACCATCCAGGCCATCGACCTGCTGGCGGTGGCGAACACCCGCGAGCGCGCGCCGGTGGAGATCCCGGTGGGCCCCACCGACACCCCGGGGCCGCTGGCCGACCGCGCGGCGCTGTTCACCCGCATCTACAAGCTGCTCGACGACGGCTACGTCCACCTGGGCAACGCCGGGACCGGCTTCTCGTTCGCGCTGCCCAGCGGCTTCTCGCAGTTCGGGCTGGCGAACCCCGCGGGCGTGCGCAAGGTGAACCGCGCCATCCGCGCCCGCGTGGACGTGTTCCAGGGCAACTACGCGGCGGCGCTCACCGACCTGGGGGGCTCGTTCATCAGCACGGCGGGCACCGACCGCGCCTCGATCAACGCCGGCGCGTACTACAACTTCTCCGGCGGCGCGGGCGACCTTCCCAACTCGCTCACCAGCGCGTCGCCGCAGGCGGCCGACGTCCGCGTGCGCGACGAGGCGCAGACGCAGCCCGGCGGCGCCCTCGACGCCCGCTACGTGATCAAGGTGGGCAACCGCGCGGGCGGCGCCACGCGCTCGTTCCTGGGGATCAGCAGCAACCTGATCTTCCGGATGTACAACCAGAGCCCCTTCTACGGCACGGGCGGCACGTCGTCGCCCATCCCCATCGTCCGCAACGAGGAGCTGATCCTGCTGCGGGCCGAGGCGCAGTGGAAGACGGGGCACCTGCCCGAGGCCATCGCCGACCTCAACTTCGTCCGCGTCAACTCGGGCGGCCTGGCGGCGCGCGCGGACCTGACGGCGGCCAACTTCCAGTCCGCGCTGCTGTACGAGCGCCGGTACTCGCTGCTGTATGAGGGCGGGTTCCGCTGGATGGACCTGCGCCGCTTCGGGCTGCTGAGCTCGCTGGACGGCTATCCGCGCACCGGCGACAAGATCGCGGAGTACTTCCCCATCCCCTTCGCCGAGTGCCTCCAGCGCCCGGCCGGGACCCCCGGCTGCTCGGCCCACTGAGCCAGCCGTTCGGTAGATGAACAGCAGGGGGCGCCCGAAAGGGTGCCCCCTGCTGCTTTTCCGTCCGATGCGCTCCGACCTCCCCGCCTCGGCCTCCGTTCACGGCCCCCGCGATGATCATCCTAATGTAGGGGCTGCGATTCATCGCGCCCGAAAACTCTCCGCCGCGCAGAACTGCGGTTGATCGGGGGATGCCGAAGATGCCTCGCTCCCCGTCCGCCCGATCGCGTCCGCAACGGACGAACATCCGCCGATCCCCCGCCGTTCAACGGGTCGATGAGGGCTTGCCTGACATCTCCCGACCTCCGAACGACGCATCAAACCACATCGCCGTGCATCTCCCGAATCGCCTGCCGATGCTGTGGCGAAGGCGGGATGATGTACGGCGATGCGCGGCGGTTCGCTGCGGGGGGATTCCGGATGCGATGAATCGCACCCCTACAACTGCAAGGGCAACAAGGGGTTCGGCTACTTCACGGCGAAGGAGACGCGGACGACGGCGGTGATGTCCTTCTCCAGCGAGCTGGTGTCGTTGATGCCGTAGTCGCTCACCTCGGTGGAGTTGCGCGGGGTGATCTGGAAGACGCCCATCTTGGCGCTCCGCACCGCACCGATCTCGCTGCCCACGCTCTTGGCGATGGCTTCGGCGCGCAGCTTGGCGTCGCGCGTGGCCTCGGCGAGCATCTGCGTGCGCACCTGGTCGAGGTGCGTGTACAGGTACTCCGGCGCGGGGGAGACCAGCGGCACGCCCGCGTTGATCAGCTCGTTCGCGCGCTGCGAGAGCGCGGTGACGCCGCGCACATCCGCAGAGCGCACGGTGAAGCGCTGCGTGAGCTTGTAGCCCGCCAGGTCGCCCGTCTCGGTGCCGTTCACCAGCATCCGGTTCTGCCGCAGCGTCTCCACCGGGTCGATGGTGACGAGCGAATCGGCCATGCCGCTCGCCTTGAGGAACGCGCGGATCTGCTGCGAGCTGCCGCTCAGCTCGCGGTAGGCGTCCTGCACCACCGGCGCCTGCGCGGTCACGCTCAGCTTCCAGACGATGAAGTCCGCGCGGATGGGCCGCTTGGCCGAGCCGGTGACGGCGATCTCGTCGTTGGCGCGCTTGATGTTGCGGATGGCGCCGGCCGCGAGCAGCGCGGAGAGCACCAGCCCGAGGGCCAGCGCGACCATGCCCCAGAAGAGCTGGGGAAAGCGTTCGGACATGAGACGTGTCGATGTGGGTGGGATGCGGGCGGGGCGTCGCGGTGGGGCCGCATCGCCAATGTACGTACCGCGCCCGCCGCAGAGAAGAACGGCATTTCGGCAGATACTGAGATCGGCGCGTCGTTCCGCCTCGACGTTCCGGTAGATGCGCACGCGGAGGATCGACGCCGACGCCCTACTCGCCGTTCGCGTGGGGTGCGGGTCCGGAATTACTATCCCCGCGGCGGATGCGGGGGGAAATCACTGGAGAACGGACGGACCGGGGATGCAGATCCAGCCGACGACGGGCGCGCAGAGCGAAGCCGCACACCAGCTTACGCCGTCGGGGCTGTGGGCGCTGACGATCACGACGGGCGTGACGGTCGCCAGCCTGTACTACAACCAGCCGCTGCTGGACGCCATCGCGCGCAGCTTCCACCGCACGGCGGGCGAGGCGGGTGCCATCCCCACGCTCACGCAGGCAGGCTACGCGACGGGGCTGCTGCTGATCGTGCCGCTGGGCGACGTGCTGGAGCGGCGCCGCCTCCTGCTCGCCACGCTCGTAGCGGTCGCGGTGGCGTTAGGGCTGGCGGCCATGGCGCCGTCGCTGGGGGCGCTGGCGGCGCTCAGCTTCGCCATCGGCCTCACGGGCGTGGGGCCGCAGATCGCGGTGCCGTTCGCCGCGGCGCTCACGCCCCCGGAGCGCCGCGGCAAGACGGTGGGCCTGGTGATGACGGGGCTCATCACCGGCATCCTGCTGGCGCGCACCGTGGCCGGCGCGGTGGGCTCGGCGTACGGGTGGCGCGTGGTGTTCGGCGGCGCGGCGGCGGCCATGCTGGTGCTGGCGGCGAGCGTCGCCTCGTTCCTCCCCCGCGCGCCTGCGGGCGAGCGCGTGCGCTACGTGGACGTGCTGCGCAGCATCCCCCCGCTGGTCGTGCGCTACCCCTTGCTGCGCGAGGCGGCGCTGGCGGGCGGGATGGCGTTCGCCGCGTTCAGCGCCTTCTGGACCGCGCTCACGTTCCACCTCAGCGCGGCGCCGTGGAGCTACGGGCCGGGAACGATCGGCGCCTTTGGACTCGTGGGCGTGGCGGGGGCGCTGGCTGCCTCCGCGGCGGGGCGGCTGGCGGACCGCACGGGGCCGCGGCGCGTGGTGGGCTACGGGCTGGCGACGCTCGCCGCGTCGTTCGTGCTGATGTTCGCCTTCCGCACGTCGCTGGCGGGGCTGATCGCGGGCATCGTCCTGCTCGACCTGGGCGTGCAGGGCACCCACATCTCCAACCAGGCGCGCGTCTACAGCCTGCCCGCCGAGCTGCACAGCCGGCTGAACACCGTGTACATGGTCAGCTACTTCGTGGGCGGCGCGCTCGGTTCCCTCCTCGGCGCCGCCGCGTGGACGCACTTCGGCTGGCCGGGCGTCTGCGCCCTCGGCGCGGGCATGGCCGGCGTAGCGCTCGCCGCGCATCTCA
Organism: Longimicrobiaceae bacterium; assembly: GCA_035696245.1. NCBI lineage: Bacteria > Pseudomonadati > Gemmatimonadota > Longimicrobiia > Longimicrobiales > Longimicrobiaceae > Longimicrobiaceae bacterium. The sequence continues at coordinate 12,868 of DASRQW010000260.1, forward strand.
TCGGCGGGAGGACTGGGGAGAGCTGACGGGCCGCTGACTGACTGCCGCGCATCCGCCGAACCCTCCGCCCATCCGCACTGCTGTTTCCTCATCGACGCCGCGCCTCGCATCTCCTAAATGCGACCGCAGTCACGTCCGTTCCTCGCCCGCCGGTCCACGTCTCCCGAAGATCCATGCGTAGCGGTGTCCACAACGAAACTCTTGACAGGGAGTTTGCCAATACGTATTAACTAGACACTCGCCAATACGTATTAGCAAAATCCGACCATCCCGGATGACGCCGCGCTCCTCGCTCTCCCGTTCCGTCACCACGCACGACGTGGCCGCCCGCGCGGGAGTCTCGCAGGCGACCGTCTCGCTCGTGCTGGGTGGGAACGCGAAAGCCCGGGTGGCGGCGGCGACCCGAGAGCGGGTGGTGCGCGCGGCCGCGGAGCTGGGCTACCGCGCCAACATCGTGGCCCGCAGCCTGGCGCGCGGCCGGTCGTACGCCATCGGCGTGGTGATCCCGGAGCTGTCGAACCCGTTCTTCCTGGACGTGGTGGGCGGCATCCAGCGCGTGGCGGCGGAGGCGGGCTACGCGGTCCTGTTGTGCGACGCCCGCGAGCAGTCGCCGGAGCGGCACCTGGACGCGCTGCGGGCGCGGCAGATCGACGGGCTGATCGTGGACGCGGTCGCCGCCGCCTCTATCGCGGCCGACGAGCTGACGGAGCTGAAGGTGGTTCTCGTAGACGAGCCGTCGGAGCGGTGGCCGGGGGTGGCGAGCGACGCCACGGGCGCGGGGCGGCTGGCCGCGGAGCACCTGCTGGCGCTGGGCCACCGGGACTTCGCCTTCGTCGGCCCCGCGACGGACGTCCACTCGTTCCGGATGCGCGAGCGCGGGTTCGTGACGGCGCTGCGGCAGGCGGGGGTGACGATGACGACCGAGCGGCTGCGGCGCGCGTCGCCGTCCATCGCCGCGGGGCAGACGGCCATGCGGAGCCTCCTCGCCCTCCCCAAACGCCCGACGGCGGTGTTCTGCGCGAACGACCTGCTTGCGCTCGGCGCGCTCAAGGCCTGTCTCGCGGCCGGCGTGAAGGTGCCTTCGGAGATGAGCATCGTGGGCTGCGACGACATCGAGATGGCGCGGGTGGTCACGCCGGAGCTGACCACGGTTGCCGTGCCCGCCCGCGAGCTGGGTGCCCGCGCCGCGCGTCTCCTCCTTCGCCAGCTCGACAAGCCGGAAGAGGCGGTCCGCCCCGCCCGAGCCCTGCCCGTGCGCCTGGTGGCGCGCGGCACCACCGCCCCGCCCCGCGGCACGACGGAGCCCAAGAGCTGATGCGCCACGCCACCATCACCGGAACCGGCTCGTTCGTGCCCGCCCGCGTGCTCACCAACGCGGACCTCTCGGCCATGCTGGGCGAGGACGTGGACGCGTTCGTGAGCGGCACGCTGGGCATCCGCGAGCGCCGCGTGTGCGCGCCCGACGAGTCCGCGGCGGACCTGGCGGAGGAGGCGGCCCGCCGCGCGATGGCCGACGCGGGGCTAGGGCCGGAGGAGATCGACCTGCTCATCGTATCTACCGACACGCCGGAGTACGTCTCGCCCGCCACCTCGTCCGTCCTCCACGGCCGGCTGGGGCTGCGGCGCGGGGCGGGCACGTTCGACCTGAACAGCGCCTGCTCGGGGTTCGCGACGGCGCTGGACGTGGCGTGGAAGTACGTCCGGGCGGACGAGCGGTACGAGCGCGTGCTCGTCGTGGCCGTCTACGCGATGAGCAAGTTCGTGGACTACGCGGACAAGAAGACGGCGACCATCTTCGCGGACGGAGCGGGGGCGGTCGTGCTCGAAGCGTCGGACGCGGAAGGGATCCTCGCATCGGAGCTGTTCGCGGACGGCAGCCTGTCGCACGGCATGGGTGTGTTTGCGGGCGGGACGGCCGAGCCGGTGACCGAGGACGTGCTGCGCCAGGGCTACCGCAACCGCCTGCGCTTCGTGGAGAAGTACCCGAAGGAGGTGAACGAGGAGGGATGGCCGCGCATTGTCCGCTCCGTCCTCTCGCGGATCGGCCGGAAGACGGCAGATGTCGATCTCTGGCTTTGGACGCAGGTGAACCGGTCCACGATCGAGGTGGTGATGGACAGGCTGGGGGAGCCGATGGAGAAGGCGCACACGGTGATGGACAAGTGGGGATACACCGGCTCGGCGTGCCTGCCGATGGCGCTGGACGACGCCGTGCGCGCGGGCCGCATCTCCCGGGGCGACCTGCTGGTGCTCACCGGATCGGGCGCCGGGCTGGCGATGGGGTGCGTGGCGCTGCGGTGGACGCGCGAGCGGGAGGCCGAGCGTGTCTGAGACCGTCGTCTCCGTCTTCCTGGAGCGCGCGGCGCGCTACGGCGACCGTCCGGCGCTGCACGTCCTGGCCTCCGGCGGCGCCGCGCGCGACGAGACGCTGAGCTGGCGCGAGTGGGCAGATGCGTCGCGCCGGTTCGCCGCGGCGCTGGTGAGCGCGGGCCACCGGCCGGGCGAGAGCGTCGCCGTCCTCGCCGGCAACCGGACGCTGTGGCCCATCGCGGACCTGGGGATCGTGATGGCGGGCGGAGTGAGCGTCGGCCTCTACCCCACGAGTCCGGCGCAGCAGATCCGCGGGATCGTGGAGGACTGCGGGGCGTCGCTGGCGGTGGCCGACACGGCGGAGCAGGCGGAGAAGCTGGCGGACGTGCAGCGCAGCGTGCCCGGGCTTCGAACGGTCGTCTGTCCGGACGTGCGGGCATCCACCGCAAAAGCCGTGGGGTGGGACGAGTGGCTGGCGCGCGGGGCGCGGGCGCTGAGCCGCGGGCGCGACGTGGCCGCGGAGGTGGACCGCCGCATCGCCGCCGCGCGTGCGGACGACGTGGCGATGCTCATCTACACCTCCGGTAGCACGGGCGAGCCCAAGGGGGCGATGATCCCGCACCGCTACATCCTCGATTCCGCGCTGTCCATCCAGGGCACGCTGGGGCTGGACGAGCGCGACACGTCGCTCTCCTTCCTCCCCTTCTGCCACGCGGCGGAGCGCATCTTCGGGCTGTACACGCGCATCGTGTGCGGGATGGAGGCGGGGCTGGTGGAGGACCATGCCCGCGTGTGGCAGGCGGTGCGCGCCTTCTCGCCCACGGTGTTCGGCGGGCTGCCGCGCTTCTTCGAGAAGGCGTACGAGGCGTTGCGGGTGGAGCAGGACGCGGCGGCGGGCGACGAGCGCGCGCGCTGGGACCGCACGGTGGAGCTGGGCCGCCGCGTCTCCCGCCTGCGCGAGGCGGGGGAGAGCGTGCCCGCGGAGCTGGAGGCGGAGTGGAGGCAGACGGGCGGGCCGGTGTTCGCCCGCGCCCGGGCACTCTTCGGCGGGCGGGTGCGCAGGGCCACGTCCGGCGGCTCCGCGCTGCCCCGCGAGGTGAGCGAGTACCTGGATGCGCTCGCCTTCCCGGTGCTGGGCGCCTACGGCCTCTCCGAGCACCTGTGCGTCGCCTTCAACCGGCCGGACGCGTACTCGCTGGATGCCGCGGGGCCGCCCATGCCGGGCACCGAGCTGAGCATCGCGCCGGACGGCGAGGTGCTGGTGCGGCGCGGGCCGCTGACGTTCGCCGGCTACCGCGGGCGGCCGGAGGAGACGGCGGCGGCGTTCTCGGCAGACGGCGAGTGGCTGCTGACGGGCGACGTGGGCGAGGTGGACGGGCGGGGGATGCTGCGCGTTACGGGGCGGAAGAAGGAGCTGATCGCCCTCTCCGGCGGCAAGAAGGTGGCGCCGCTGCCCATCGAGTCGCGCCTGGCGGAGCACCCGTGGATCGGACGCGCGGTGCTGTTCGGAGAGGGGCGGCGCTTCATCTCCGCGCTGGTCTGCCTGCGGCGCGGCGAGGTGGAGGCGTGGGCCCGCGACGCCGGGGTAGACGCGGGATGGGACGAGCTGGTGGAGCACCCCGAGGTGGTGGGCCGCGTGCAGGCCGCGGTGGACGAGGTGAACGCCGGCCTCTCCAACCCCGAGCGCGTGCGCCGCTTCGCGCTGCTGGACCGCGACCTCTCGGCAGACGAGGACGAGCTGACCCCCACGCTGAAGATCCGCAGGCCCGTGGTCGCCGAGAAGCACCGCGACCGCCTGGAAGCCCTCTACCTCACCAGGCCATGAAGCGCACTGCACTGGCGGCGATCGTCCTGGCCGCCCTGCTCATCGCGGCATCGTACGCGTCGGCCTTCCTGCCCGGCGGCGCGGCGTCGTGGGCGCCGTGGGGCCTGGCGATGGGGATGCCCGTGATGCTCGTGGGGCTGATGGTGATCGGCGCGTCGCGCGGCGGGCAGGGCGTGGGCCGGCTCGCGTGGCCGTTCGCGCTCGTGGGGCTGATGCTCGCTGTCGGCTTCGCGCTCGCCCTGGCGCTGCCGGCGGACGAGGGCGCGGGGTCGCCGCTGTACCTGGGCCTGCCGCTGCGCGCCGCGATCATCCTATACGGCATCGGCCTGCTGCCCATCGTGATCCTGCCCGTGGCGTACGCCCTCACCTTCCGTGACCAGACGCTCGACCCCGAAGACCTGGTGCGCGTCCGCGAGGCCGGCGAAGCGTGGCGCCGCAGCCAGGGCCTCGCACCCGACGGCTCCGCATCGGCCGAGAAGGCATCGGGCGAGTCCGAATCGGCCGTGTCCGCATCTCCCGAGTCTGCATCTCCCGAACACATGTCTGCCGAGAGGAAGCGCGTGGGCGTTCCCGCATCTACCGAACATGAGCCCGTGCTGGTACGGGTCGCGGGCGACGAGGTGGCGCCGTGACCGCCGCGCCCATGGTGCAGGGGACGCAGCCCGCCATCGTGGCGGTGGCGCTGGCGTACTTCGCGGTGGTGGTCGCCATCAGCGTGTGGGCGAGCCGCAAGACGAAGACGGCCAAGGACTTCTTCGTCGCCGGCCACGGCATCGGCCTCGTCGCGCTCACCGTCGCGTCGGTGTCGACGGCGGTGTCGGGCTTCGCGTTCATCGGCGGGCCGGGGCTCATCTACACCATGGGGCTGGGCGCGATGTTCATCGTCCTGCCCGCGTCGGTGACCAACGTGCTGGGCGCATGGGTGCTGGCGAAGCGCATGCGGCTGCTGGGCGAGGCGCGCGGCCTGATCACCGTGCCGGACGCCATCGGGGCGCGCTACCGGTCGCCGGCGGCGCAGGGGCTGGCGGGGCTGGCGATGCTCATCGGCATCATCGGCTACATGGCGACCAACGCGCTGGCCATGGGCGTGGTGATCGACGCGCTGTTCGGCGTGGGCATCAAGCCGGGGATCTGGATCGGGATGGGGGTGACGCTGGCGTACTCGGTGGGGGGCGGCATCCTGGCCGGCATCTACGTGGACGTGTTCCAGGGCCTGCTGATGGCGCTCGCCTCCGTCCTCGTCTTCCTCTTCGTGCTGCGTGTGGGCGGCGGGCTGGGCGGCATCTCCACGCACATCCTGGCGAACGATCCCACGTTCCTGGGGCCGTGGGGGAAGGCGACGCCGCTGGCCGCGCTGTCGTTCTTCTTCGTCTTCGCGGTGGGCTCGCTGGGGCAGCCGCAGGGCATCCACAAGTACTACATGCTGCGCGACCCGCTGCAGCTCAAGTGGTATCCGCTGCTCAAGACGCTGGGCCTCATCCTGGTGCTGCTGCTGTACTTCGGCGTGGGCGTGGGCGTGAAGTCGCTGGTGGCCCGCGGCGCGCTGGCCCCGCTGGGCGCGCCGGACGAGGCGACGCCCACCTTCCTGCTGCACTTCACGCCCGTGCTCCTCGCCGCCGTGGTCTTCTCCGGCGTGGCGGCGGCGACGATGAGCGCCGTCAACTCGTTCATCAACATCGGCGCGGCGGTGGTCACGCACGACCTGCCCATCGCGCTGGGACTGACGCCGAAGAACGAGCTGATGCGCGGCCGCATCTCCACCGCCGTGATCGCGGTGGCGGCGGCGCTGCTGGCGCAGGTGTCGGGATCGATGGTGGCGTTCTTGGGCATCTTCGGCTGGGGCCTGTTCGCGTCCACACTGGTGCCGGCGCTGGCCGTGGGCCTCAACTGGAAGGGCGCCACCCGGCAGGGCGCCATCGCCAGCATCGGCACGGGCCTGGTGCTCACGCTCGTGTGCGAGACGCTGGGCTACCTCAAGCTCTACAAGCTGCCCACCGGCGTCACCGTGAGCGGCCTCTCGCTGGTGCTCTCCATCCTGGTTTTCTTCGGCGTCTCGTGGCTCACCCGCGAGGGCACCGGCGCCGCCATCGACGCCGACGTCCGCCTCGTCATGGAGGTCTGACGATGCCCACGCTCGATACGCCCAGCATCGACGTTCGACCGCCGGAACTCATCCAGCAGCCGGTAGATGCATCGCATTCGTCCAACGGCGGGCAATCGGTAGATGCGCATCTCCCGGCAGATGCTCGGCTTTCGGTAGATGCACGGCCTTCGATCAATGCGCGTCCATCGGCAGATGCACATCTCCCGGCAGATGCTCGGCCGTCTGGAGATGCGAATCTCTCAGCAGATGCGCGGCCCTTGATAAACCGAAACATCTCGGCCGATGCGCGGCTTTCGGCGAACGGCGGCGCCTCTGCGGATGCGAGGGCTTCGACGGGCACCTCTGGAGATGCGAAGCCATCCGCCGACGGCACTTCGGCAGATGCGCGGCTGATAGACGGGCCGCTGGCGTTCGAGGCGCTGGAGGCGGGGATGGCGGCGGAGTACGCGCGGACCGTGGGCGATGCGGACATCGTGGCGTTCGCGGAGGTGAGCGGCGACCGCAACCCGGCGCACCTGGACGAGGAGGCGGCGGCGCGCGGGCCGTTCGGCGGGCGCATCGCGCACGGGATGCTTTCCGCCGCGTACGTGAGCACCGCGCTGGCGACCAAGCTTCCGGGACCCGGCACCATCTACCTGTCGCAGAGCCTGCGCTTCGTGCGCCCGGTGCGCATCGGCGACACGGTGACGGCGCGGGTGGAGGTGGCCGAGGTGATCGCCGCCAAGCGCCGCGTGCGCCTGAAGACGACCTGCACCAACCAGCGCGGCGAGACGCTGCTGGACGGCGAGGCGCTGGTGATGGTTCCCGCGGAGCCGGCGTGAGCGCCCGCCGCGGCCACGCACGCGGGGAGCGCGCACCCCCGTAGCGAGCAGAAAGACCGAGAGCGGTCCGGCGGCGGCCCCAGAGCCCGCCGCGAAGCAGTGCCCAACCGCGCACGCCCTCTCCCGGCGGCGCATTCGCCCCACAACCCGTGAGGTCCTGTCATGACCCGCTGCATCCCGCGCGTCTCCTGGCGCGCAATCCTGATGGCCGCGCTGCTGGCGCTGGCCCCGTCGCTGGCCCTGGCCCAGGGCGGCGGCACCATCCGCGGCACGCTGGCCGGGCCCGAGGGCCGCGCCATCTCCGGCGCGGTGGTGAGCGTGGTGGGCACGCGCCACAGCGCCGTCACCAGCTCGCTGGGCGCCTTCACCATCACCGGCGTGGCGCCGGGCACGTACCAGCTGCGCGCCTTCCGCAGCGGCTACCGCGGCCCCGACACGCAGGTCGTGGTGGGCACCACCGAGGCGTCGCTGGTGGCGCTGAAGCTGGAGGAGGCGCCCATCGAGCTGAACGGCATCGTGGTCTCCGCCTCGCGGCGCGCGGAGCGGCTTACGGACGCGCCGGCCACCATCACGCGCATCGGCACCGACGTGCTGGACAACGTGGTGGGCAACTCGTTCGCGGGGGCGCTCAAGGAGGTGAAGGGGCTGGACTTCATCCAGACGGGCGTGACCAGCGTGGCGGTGAACGCACGCGGCTTCAACAGCTCGTTCAACAACCGCATGCTCATGCTGGAAGACGGCCGCGTGGCCGTGCTGCCCGAGAACGGGCTGCCGGTGGGCCAGCTCACCGCGACGCCCAAGGTGGACCTGTCCGGCATCGAGGTGCTGGTGGGCCCCGGCTCGGCCCTGTACGGCGCCGACGCGTCGAACGGCGTGATCGCGCTGCAGAGCAAGGACCCGCGCGAGTTCCCCGGCCTCACGGTCGAGGCGAGCGGCGGCTCGCGGCAGTACAAGGACGTGCAGGCGCGCTACGCCGGCACGGCGGGCAGCTTCGGCTTCAAGGCCAGCGGCGAGTTCCAGGGCGCGAACGACTGGAGCAACATCCTCAGCTACACCAACTCGGTGGGCGGCACGCCGGTGGTGCTGCGCGAGGACGGGCTCAAGAACCCGATCGACTGGCGCAGCCGGGTGGCGCGCGGCACGGCGAGCGGCGTGTACTACCGCGGCGAGAACCGGCTGGAGGTGTCCGGCGGCCTGAGCAGCACCAACGGCGTGGGCCAGACCAACGTGGGCCGCAACCAGCTCACCGACTGGCACTACAACTTCGGCCAGGCCAAGTTCTCGACCCCGCACTTCTTCATCAACGCGTACCGCACGCAGAGCACGTCGGGCAAGTCGTTCGCGCTCAACCGCTACGCGGCGGCGCAGGCCAGCAACCCGACCCTCTCGGCAGACTCGCTGCGCATGCTGTCGGACTGGCCCAGCAACGGCCGCCTGTACGCAGCCGAGGCGCAGAACAACTTCCGCATCCGCGCGCTGCGCAACACCGCGGTGGTGTGGGGCGGCCAGTACCGGCTGGACCGGGTGAGCAGCGACCGCCAGTGGCTGAGCGACCGGCAGACGGGCGAGGACGTGAGCATCCGCCAGCTGGGCGCGTACGCGCAGACCACCACGCCGGTGATGCCCTGGCTGGACGTGGTGCTGGCCGGGCGGCTGGACGACCACCAGAACTACGACCGCCAGTTCAGCCCCAAGGCGGGCCTGGTGTTCAAGCCGGCCCCTGGCCAGGCGCTGCGGGCCACGTACAACCGCGCCTTCAAGTCGCCCACCATCCTCCAGACCAACTTCTTCATCCCGGACTGGACGCCCGTCATCTCCATCTACGGCAACACGCGCGGCTTCACGGTGAAGAACGCGGCGGGCACCGTGGTCAGCACCTACGAGCCGCTGCAGCCGGAGCGCAACCAGACGTGGGAGCTGGGCTACAAGGGCGTGGTGCACAACCGCCTGTTCCTGGACGTGGCGGCGTACCGCTCCAGCTACGAGCACTTCATGAGCCCGCTGGTGGTGATCTCCAACCCGTTCACCGGCGCCACGGCGACCTTCGCCTACGACGCGGACGGCAACAAGATCCTCAACCAGGCCGGCATCGCCCCGGTCACGCTCATCTACTACAACCTGGGCGACGCGCAGCTGCGCGGTGTGGACGGCGGCGTGAACTACGTCCTCAACCCGCGCGTGAGCTTCAAGGGCACGCTGTCGCTGGTGGACCTCCAGCACGTGGAGGTGCCGGCGGGGCGTGAAGAGGCCACCGCGCTGAACGCGCCGGCCACCAAGTGGACGGTGGGCACCAACGTGAACGACCTGGCGACGCCGCTGGGCACCCTGTTGGCCGGCGCCTCGCTGCGCCACGTGGGCGGGTACTACTTCCGCTCCGGCATCAACATGGGCCGCATCTCCAACTTCAGCACGGTGGACCTGAACCTGGGCTACCGGGTGCCGCGCTACAACTCGCTGCTCAACCTGGGCGTGAGCAACCTGTTCGGCTGCACCGGCAGCTTCACGTACGCCAGCAGCCTGCCGGTGGGCGATCCGCGCCGCACCAGCGACCCCACCAACGCGCACCCCATCTCCGAGAGCCGCTCGTGCGGCTTCAACAAGAAGCACGCGGAGATGATCAACATGCCCGAGATCGGCACCATGGTCTTCCTGGGCCTCCAGTTCCAGACGCGGTAGCACGACCACCGGGAGCGCCGGCCTGACCGCCGGCGCTCCCCATATTTTCTTGGGATGACGGGCGTCCATCCATCTCACGGGCGCGTCGGGAGTGGCGACTGAAGTCGCGGCAACGACGGCGCAAAGTCCCCCTGCGGGGACTAACGGCAACGGCTCACAGACGGTGCAGCAACCGTGAAGCTGGGGACGCGCGAGGGAGCCCAACCCTCTCCCGCTTGCGAGGGTGCGAGCCTAAGCGAGCGGGAGGGGGCGCCCGCAGACGTGGTATCTCCAGCTCTTCCCTTCACCGTGATGGAGGCAGATGATGAGCACCGCCCGCCGCATCGCAGTCCTGTCGCTCCTCTCCCTCGCCGCCGCCTGCGCCGATGCGCCCACCGCGCCGGTGGCCGGCACGCCCGCCCGCCGCGCCGTCGCGGGCGGATGGAACTACGGCAGCTACACCAACGCATACGGATCGCGCTCGTACCAGCTCTACGTGCCGTCGTCGTACACGGGCGCCACGGCCGTCCCGCTGATGGTGATGCTGCATGGCTGCTCGCAGACCGCGAGCGACTTCGCGGCGGGCACGCGCATGAACAGTTGGGCGGAGTCGCGCGGATTTCTGGTGCTCTACCCGCAGCAGTCGGTGTTCGCGAACGGCGGCTCGTGCTGGAACTGGTTCTACATCGCCAACCAGGTGCGCGGCAGCGGCGAGCCGAGCATCATCTCCGGGATGATCGACCAGGTGAAGGCGGGCTACAACGTGGACGCCGCCCGGGTGGGCGCCGCAGGCATCTCGGCCGGGGCGGCGATGAGCAGCATCATGGCGTGCACCTACCCGGACAAGGTGCGCAAGGCCGCCACCTCCGCCGGGATGATGTACGGCGCGGCGACAACGGCCACCGGCGGCGTGAACGCCATGCTGTACGGCAGCATCTACGACCCCGTGGCCGAGGGCACCGACTGCTACAGCCGCATGGGCGCGAACCGGCGCACCATCCCCGTCCTGATCTTCCAGGGCACGGGCGACCTGGCCGTGAACCCGGTGAACGCATCGCAGATCACCTCGCAGTGGACGCAGACGGCCGACCTCACCACCGACGGCGCCGACAACGGCAACGTCGATGCGACCGCCGACATTACCGCGAGCGGCACCAGCTGCCGCGGCTACACGCGCTACGACTACAACAACTCCGCGACCGGCGCCGTGGTCGTGCGGAAGTACCTGGTGAGCGGCATGGGCCACGCCTGGTCCGGCGGCAGCACCTCCGGCAGCTACACCGACCCCTGCGGCCCCGACGCCTCCTCCCTCCTCGTCAGCTTCTTCGGCTTCTGACGAGAGACGAGGCGCGGAGGAAAAATTCGCCCGCCGACGCACCGCCGGGCGTATGAAACGCCCGGCTTCGAACTGCGGTCGTCCTGCGGACGCGCTCCCCGCACCCGTCGATGATGCGCGATGCAGCTGACTTTTCGGTAGGGGAGCACCTGCGTGTGCTTCCGCGGTTCCGCAGCGAGATTGCATCCGACTCGCACCCGGCCCGCCAGCGCAAACGAGGCCGCTGCGACGCCCGAGGACACGCGCCGAACTCCCGCCGCGTAGAAAATATGGAAGGGCTGGGCCCCTGGCTCGACGTGGGTTAGCATCCGCGAGGGAGCGCAGGATACCAGAGCCACATGCGACGGTGAGTCGCAAGCGCAGGAGACCAGCCCTATGAGTGAGAAGGTATGGCTTGGGATCGACGCACACCAGGAGCAGCTGGTGATTGCGGTGCTGGTGGGGATGGAGGAGAAGCCGCGTGAGGAGGTGCGGGTGGCGAACGAGCCGAAGAAGCTGCGGCGGTTCGTGGAGCGGTGGTCGGTGCAGGGAGAGATTCGGGCGTGCTACGAGGCGAGCGGAGGGGGGTACGTGCTTCAGCGGTGGATGCAGAGCTGGGGGTACTCGTGCGAGGTGATCGCGCCCTCGCTGATCCCTCAGCGTGCCGGTCACCGGCGCAAGCACGACCGGTACGATGCACGGGAGCTGGCGAGGCATCTGCGGTCCGGAGAGCTGGTGAGGGTGCGGATCCCGAGCGAGGCGGAGGAGCGGGTGCGCGACGTGGTGCGGTGCCGGGAGCGCTTCCAGAAGGAGATCCTGATGTCTCGGCACGAGGTGACGAAGTTCCTGGCGCGGCGTGGGCGGGTGTACCGGGAGGGCAGCCGGTGGACGAAGAAGCATTGGGCGTGGCTGCGCACGGTGCTGAAGGAGATGGAGTCGGTGGAGGACCGGCTGGTGCTGCAGGAGTACATGGGGCTGCTGGAGTACAAGATCGCGCGGCGCGAAGAGCTGGACCGGGTGATCGAGGAGGTGGCGCTGCGGCCGGCGTACACGGAGGCAGTAGGAAGGCTGCGCTGCTTCCGCGGTATCCAGACACATGGAGCGATGGTGCTCTCCAGCGAAGTCGGAGACTTCCGGCGCTTCGACTCGGCGGAGAAGCTGAGCAGCTACCTGGGGCTGGTACCTTCGGAGGATTCTTCGGGCGCACGGCAGCGGCGCGGCGCGATCACCAAGGCCGGCAACGCGCACTGCCGGCACGTGCTGATCCAAGCGGCGTGGGCGTACCAGTACCCACCCGCGTGCTCCGACGTGCTGAAGAGACGACAGGCGGGACAGCCGGCGGACGTGGTGGCGCACGCGTGGAAAGCTCAGCATCGGCTGCACAAGCTCTACCGCAAGCTCTCGCTGCGACGAGGGCACGGCGTGGCCGTCGTGGCGGTCGCACGCGAGCTGACCGGCTTCCTCTGGGCGGTGATGCGTGAGATAGAGCCGCCGCACGCGGCCGAGGCGAGTCCGATCGCGCAGGCTGCCTGAACACGGGCACACGGGCACACGGGAACACGGGAACACGGGAACACGGGAACACGGGAACGGGAACAGGACCGCGGGAAGACGGAAGAGGGAACGAGAGGAGGGCTGGCGAGGCACGACCGGAGGATGCCCGTCACCCCTATGTGATAAGGTCCTCACGGACCGAACTCACGCTGTGTAGAACGAGCCTGCTCCAGGTGGATTATTCTCTTGCCGCTCTGGGTCGCGAGACCTAACCGGCGTATATCAGGAGGATCCATCGTCGAAGCAGCCTCGTCAGCCCACCCTCTCGGCATAGTCAGGCTCTGGACTTCGCAGTCCC
>DASRQW010000261.1 GCA_035696245.1 Longimicrobiaceae bacterium
CGCGTCGGCTAAGCAGCCAGCGCCCGGCCTCGGCCGGACGTAGCGGAAGGGGCCGCCTCGATCTTCGGATCGGGGCGGCCCTTCTCGCGTCTAGCCCGTTGGACGGCAGAACTTCGGCCGGGAACGCGTGTATCTCCCGCACCTACGCGCTTTCCGTTGCGCCAGGCGCCCGAACCCGCCGCACCCGAGGCCGGATGAAGCCGTACACGCTCGATTTCCAGGATCCGCATTCCGCGTTCGACACCGCGCAGGGCGTGGCGCCTCGCGCGGGCATCTTCCTGCTGGAGGGCCGCTACCACGTGGCGGCCCCCATGACCTCTGCCGAGCGCCGGCTGCTGGACCTGGGCGCCATCGCCGTGGCCACCGTCCGCTTCGATGGCTCGCATCCCGACCAGCGCCCTCTCGATCCTGCCGCGCGCCTCCGTCCGTTACACATGCACGACCTCGCCGCGCGGATGAAGCCGGCGTTCAGCCGCAACTAGCTCCGCGGGTAATGGGGCCGTTGGCACTGACTCGGCGGATCGCTGTGTCCCTCGTCTGTACCGTATCCCCCATCGCCAAGTCGGACCTCACCCGGCGAGTGGAATGATCTCCAGCCGTCGCCGCAGGAGCGCGGGGTCCGGCCTGAGAATGTTTGGGCGCCGTATCGAGATCGTCCTTCCCGCCATCTCCGCCCACCCTACGCGCATCGCTTCCCCCGATCTTGGCGAGGCTGGGAGAGATGAGGATGCGGTAGCCGTCGCTCACGCGCAGTAGGCCCGCGTCGAACAAACGGTGGTGCCAGCGGAGAGAGCAGGCCATTGCTCCCACGGGTCGACGGCGCGCACGTTCTCGGCCAGGGTTCGTGCACTACCCGTACGTGGTCGTTCCGGGCCGACGCGGCGGGCGTGTTGCGCGGATGCCACCGTCGTACGTAACATGCCAGGCCGGAAACATGTTGAGGCCCTCCCGTTTATCTTCCTCTCCGCTTCCCTCTCCGCTTTTCGATGCAGCTCGCCTCCAAGAACTTCGCCTTCCTGGCCCCGCACGACCCGCTCCTGGTGCGGCTGCCGTCCATGGCCGAAGCGTACTCGCACAGCGATCCAAACACCGCACTTTTCAAGCTGCGGCAGTTCGGCGAGGCGCTGCTGCAGCGCGTCGCGGCCGAGGCGGGGCTAAGCCGCGGGTCCGAGACGTCGCAGGCGGCGCTCATCCGGGAGCTGTCGGGCCAGGGAATGCTGCCACGCGAGGTGGCGGAGCTGTGCCACCTGCTGCGTATCTCGGGGAACGAAGCGGTGCACGCGTTTGCCGGCACGACGGGCGAAGTCGTGCACCAGCTGAAGGTTGCTCGGGAGCTGGGGGTGTGGTATCACCGCACCTTCGCGGACCCGGATTTCTCTCCCGGCGCCTTCGTGCGCCCGGTGCCCGCCGCCGATCCCGCCGCCGCGATCGCCGCGCAGCTCGCCATGCTGCGCGAGGAGGTGGAGACCGAGCGGCGGCGGGTGGAAGAGGCCGGCCTGGCCGCGGAGCTGGCGGAAGAGGTGTGCGCAGAGGCCGAGCGCCGGGCGCGCGAGGCGGCCGAGGAGCGCGACACCGCCCTGACGCTCGCCAGCGAGATGGAGCTGCTGCTGGCTGCCGAGCGTGCCCGCATGCAGGCCGACCTCGCCGCGGTACGGCGCCAGGCTGCGGCCGACACGGAGGGGCGGGTGGCCGCTAACCGCAGCCGCGGGTACGCCGCGGCGCGGCGCGTGGAGCTGGACGAGCGGGGCACGCGAGAGAGCATCGACCGGCAGCTTCGCGAAGCGGGGTGGGAAGCGGATTCGGAGCGGCTGCGGTTCTCGGCTGGAGCGCGGCCGGAGGCGGGGAAGAACCGCGCGATCGCCGAGTGGTGGACCGACGACGGGCAGGCAGACTACGTCCTCTTCGCCGGGCTTGTGCCCATCGCCGTAGTGGAGGCCAAGCGCGAGGCGCTGAACGTTCCGGGCGCCATCGAGCAGGCAAAGCGCTATAGCCGCGCGTACGCACCCGGTCCGGAAGAGCGCTCCCCGGGCGGGCCGTGGGAAGCATTCCGCGTACCCTTTCTCTTCGCCACCAACGGGCGCGGCTACTTCGCCCAGGCCGAGACGGAGAGTGGCATCTGGTTCCTGGACGCCCGGCGAACCACCAACCACCCGCGCCCGCTGCAGGGCTGGTACTCGCCGCAAGGGTTGCTGGAACTGCTGGAGCAGGACGTGGGTGCAGCCGAGCAAGCGTTGCACCGGATGCCCACCTCGGACCTGGACCTGCGCGACTACCAGCGGCGGGCGGTGGAGGCCGTGGAAGGGGCGCTGGAAGCCGGCCGCCGTTCCATGATGGTGGCGATGGCCACGGGAACCGGGAAGACGCGCACGGTGGTGGGGCTGGCCTACCGGCTCGTAAAGTCGAAGCGTTTTCGCCGCGTGCTTTTCCTGGTGGATCGCACCGAGCTGGGGAGCCAGGCGCTCGCGCAACTCAAGACCGTGCCCATAGAGCAGGGCCAGCGCTTCGCCGACATCTACGAGGTCAAGGAGCTGGGCGACGTGCGGCCCGAGGGCGACACGCGCCTGCACGTGGCCACTGTGCAGGGCATGATCCAGCGCGTGCTCTTCGGCAGCCCGGCCGGCGCGCTGCCGGTGGACGCGTACGACTGCATCGTGGTGGACGAGTGCCATCGCGGCTACTCGCTGGATCGCGAGATGAGCGACGTGGAGATGTCGTTCCGCAGCGAGGACGACTACGTCTCCAAGTACCGCCGCCTCATCGAGCACTTCGACGCCGTACGCATCGGGCTCACGGCCACGCCTGCGCTGCACACCACGCAGATCTTCGGGGAGCCGGTGTTCCGCTACACGTACCGCGAGGCGGTGGTGGACGGCTACCTGGTGGACCACGAGGCGCCCACCCGCATCGTCACGGCGCTGGCGGAGGACGGCATCACGTGGAAGGTGGGAGATACCGTGCAGGTGTACGACGCGGCACGCGCCCAGATCGACGTCTTCCAGACCCCCGACGAGATCCGGGTGGACGTGGAAGAGTTCAACCGGCGCGTGATGACCGATAGCTTCAATCGCGTGGTCTGCGGTGAGCTGGCGCGGCAGATCGACCCGCACATGCCCGGCAAGACGCTCGTGTTCTGCGTGAACGACCGGCACGCGGACAAGGTGGTGGCGCAGCTCAAGCGCGCCTTCGCGGAGGTGTACGGCGAGGTGCGCGACGACGCGGTGGTGAAGATCACCGGCAGCGTGGAGCGGCCCGGCGAGCGGATCCGCCGCTTCCGCAACGAGCGGCTACCGGCGGTGGCGGTCACCGTGGACCTGCTCACCACCGGCGTGGACGTGCCCGCCATCGTCAACCTCGTCTTCCTGCGCCGGGTACGCAGCCGCATCCTGTACGAGCAGATGATGGGGCGCGCCACCCGCCTGGCGCCCGGCCTGTACGGCCCCGGCGAGGACAAGGCGCTCTTCCGCATATTCGACGCGGTTGACCTGTACGCGGCGCTCCAGCCCTACTCCGAGATGACGCCGGTGGTGGTGGACCCCGCCATCCCGTTCGAGCAGCTCGCGCGCGAGCTGGTGGAGTTGGACGACGACCCGCGCCGCGCCCTTGTGCGCGACCAGCTCGTGGCCAAGCTGCGGCGCGTGGCCGCGCGCATGGACGGCGAGCCGGCCGACGAGGTGGAGCGCGTGACGGGGCTGCGCCCCAAGCCGCTGGCCGACCACCTCGCCCGCCTGCCGCCTGCCGAGGCTGCCGCGTTCTTCGCGGAGCGGCCCGACCTGGGGCCGGTGCTGGACGCGCGCGGGCACCGCGGCCGCGGGGCGCCGCTGCTGATCTCGGAGCACGAGGACCGCGTGCGGCGTGTGGAGCACGGCTACGGCAACGGCCAGCGGCCCGGCGACTACCTGGACGGGTTCGCGGAGTACGTGCGCACGCACATCAACGAGGTTCCCGCGCTCACGGTGGTCCTCCAGCGCCCGCGCGAGCTCACGCGCAAGCAGCTCCGCGACCTGGCGCTCGCGTTGGGCGAGGTGGGATATTCCGAGGCTGCGCTGCGCACCGCCTGGCGCGACGCACGCAGCCAGGACGTGGCCGCGGGCATCGTGGGCTACGTGCGCTCGCTGGCGCTGGGCGAGCCGCTGGAGCCGTACGAAGACCGGGTGCGC
The DNA here is from genome assembly GCA_035696245.1 of Longimicrobiaceae bacterium. NCBI lineage: Bacteria > Pseudomonadati > Gemmatimonadota > Longimicrobiia > Longimicrobiales > Longimicrobiaceae > Longimicrobiaceae bacterium. The sequence continues at coordinate 4,158 of DASRQW010000261.1, forward strand.
CGCGCCGTGCAGCGCATCCGCGACCGGCGCACGCTGGACTACAAGCAGCTCGAGTGGCTGCGGCGGATCGCCAAACAGATGGTGCGCGACACCGTTGTGGACCGCGCCGCCATGGACTCCGCCCCCGTGTTCGTGGACAGCGGCGGGTTCAGGCACATCGACCGGGTGTTCGGCGGCCATCTCGAAGAGGTGCTGGGCGACCTGCACGACGAGGTCTGGCGCCAGTCGGCCTGACATCTTCCCAACTATGCGAAGCGACGGAATGACCACGCAGGAGATCGTCCAGAAGCTGTGGGGCCTGTGCCACGTACTGCGCGACGACGGCATCACCTATCACCAGTACGTCAACGAGCTGACGTACCTGCTCTTCCTCAAGATGGCCGCCGAGACGGGCGCCGAAGCCGACCAGCTCCCCGACGGCTGGCGCTGGCGCGACCTGGAGGCGCGCGACGGGCTGGACCTGCTCCAGTTCTACCGCGAGCTCCTGGTGCACCTGGGCGGTGCCGGCTCGCCGCGCGTGCGTGCCATCTTCTCGGGCGCGTCCACGTCGCTGCGGCAGCCGCGCAACCTGCGCAAGCTGGTGGATAGCATAGACGAGCTGGACTGGTACAGCGCCCGCCAGGAGGGGCTGGGCGACATGTACGAGGGCCTGCTGGAGAAGAACGCCACTGAGCAGAAGTCCGGCGCCGGCCAGTACTTCACGCCGCGCGTGCTCATCGAGAGCATGGTGGCGTGCGTGAAGCCGCGCGCGGGCGAGGTCATCCAAGACCCGGCGGCAGGCACCGGTGGCTTCCTGATCGTGGCCAACGCGGCGATCGACTCGTTCGACCTTTCCGAGAAGGAGCAGCGCTTTCAGAAGGAGGAGGCGTTCTGGGGGATGGAGCTGGTGCCCGACGCGCACCGGCTGCTGCTGATGAACGCCATGCTGCACGGCATCGAGGGGCACCTGGAGCTGGGCGACACCCTGGCGCCCGAGGGTGCGCGCCTGCCCAAGGCGGACGTGATCCTCACCAACCCGCCGTTCGGCACCAAGAAGGGCGGGGGGATGCCCACGCGCGACGACATCACCTACCCCACCAGCAACAAGCAGCTTGTCTTCCTGCAGCACATCTACCGCGGGCTGCTGCCGGGCGGGCGCGCGGCGGTGGTGCTGCCGGACAACGTGCTGTTCGAGGAGGGCACGGGCACCCGCATACGCGCCGACCTGATGGACAAGTGCGACCTGCACACGGTGCTGCGGCTGCCCACGGGCATCTTCTACGCGCAGGGGGTGAAGACGAACGTGCTCTTCTTCACGCGCGGGCGGTCCGACATGGGCAACACGCGCGCGACGTGGTTCTACGACCTGCGCACCAACATGCCTTCGTTCGGCAAGCGCACGCCGCTGACCCGCGCGCACTTCGCCCCGTTCGAAGCGGCGTACGGCGACGACCCGCACGGCCGCTCGCCCCGCACCGACGAGGGCGCCGAGGGCCGCTTCCGCTGCTTCACTCGCGACGAGATCGCGCGCCGCGGCGATAACCTGGACGTCACCTGGCTGCGCGACGAGAGCGCGGGCCGGCACGAGGAGCTGCCCGAGCCCGACGTGATCGCCGCGGAGATCACCGCCAAGCTCCTGGAAGCACTGGCGGAGATGGAAGCGCTGAACGTGCTGCTCGCGCCCGACGAGGTACTGGCCGGTGGCTGATACTTCCGAGGTGCTGCCGGCGGGGTGGGCCAGGGTGCGAATCGACGAGCTGTGCGACATCAATCCCAAGCACGGCGCAGACCTCGCGGACGACGTGGAAGTCTCTTTCGTGCCGATGGCGGCCGTCAGCGATGTGGCGGGCGAGATCACGGAACCGGAGACGCGCAGGCTGGGTGACGTGCGCCGGGGCTATACGCATTTCAGCGATGGGGATGTGCTCTGGGCGAAGATCACGCCCTGCATGGAGAACGGGAAATCTGCGGTCGCACGTGGACTAGTGAACGGTGTCGGGTGCGGAACCACGGAGTTCTTCGTTTTGAGGTCGCACGGGGCCGTCGTACCGGAATTCCTACACCAGTTCATGCGTCAACAGAGCTATCGGGACGCGGCTCGGGGTACAATGCAGAGCGGTGTGGGACAGGCTCGCGTACCCAAGAATTTCATAGAGGCGACTATCCTCGATCTTCCACCGCTTGCCGAGCAGAGGCGGATTCTTGCGAGGATTGCCCAACTGCGTTCGCGCAGCCACAGCGCGAGAGATGCGCTCGATGTAATCCCAACGTTGCTGAACCAGTTCCGGCAGTCGGTGCTCGCCGCTGCGTTTCGTGGGGATTTAACGGATGGCTGGCGTGCGACCACACCTCAAGAATCCGGATCCGTTTTCCTGGACGAGATTCGTGCCGCCCGCAGAGATGCGTGGAGCAGAGCGGGGCGCGTCAAGCGGGGCCAAGCGAACGGCATCCACGATCACTCACTAACGCAGTATAAAGAACCTCCCTCGACCGATTCGAGCACTCTCCCCCGGTTGCCGGCCTCGTGGACGTGGGCTACGGCTACAGAACTCTCTTCGGCGGTTTATCCGCTGTCTTACGGTGTTGTACAACCTGGGCACGAAGTAGAAGAAGGAGTCTCCCTACTGCGAGTCTGCGATATTGGGGAGAACGGCGAGATCGCAGTTGACGGGATGCGGAAAATCGACGCGAGTGTCGATGATGAACACCGCCGTACCCGTCTCCGCGGGGGCGAGATCGTGATGTCTTTGGTCGGCACGATCGGCCGCACCGCGATCGTGCCGGAAGCCTTGCGGGGCGGGAACATCGCACGTGCAATAGCGCGCATCGAGCCGAGCACCCTCGTTCCGGCGCGGTGGATTGCACGGTTCCTTCAAAGTCCCGCCATGCAGGAATGGCTGAATCGCGAGTCGAGAGAGGTCGCGCGCAAGACTCTCAACCTAGGCACGCTCGCGTCGGCTCCGATCCCCCTGGCGCCGCCCGCTGAGATGAAGGAGATACTGCGCAAGTTAGACGAGTTGCTCGCAAAGCACGCGGAGGTCACGCAACTCCTCATGTCTCAAGCAGCGGAGATAGATCGCGTGGAGAGCGCGATTCTCGACAAAGCATTTCGCGGCGAGCTGGTGCCGCAGGACTCCGACGATGAGCCTGCGTCGGTGCTGCTGGAGCGGATTCGCGCGGAGCGTGCAGCTGCGCCGGCCAAGCAGCGGCGGGGCGTGCGGGCGCGGGCGAGGCGGTGAGTGCGTAGGACGAAGCATGGAGCCGGGACTGACCCTTGGATGGCGTTTCCCCTTCAGATGAGACGGTATTGATGAATGCGATCAAGCAAACGCTGGGCAGGATCTTCGGTCAGTCGCTGCGGCTGGTCGCGCCGGTGTTCCAGCGGCCGTACGTGTGGAAGAAGGAAGCGAACTGGCAGCCCATATGGGACGCGGTCACCGACGTTGCCGAGCGCAGGCTGGCCGGAGACAACGTCCGCCCGCACTTCCTGGGAGCGGTGGTGCTCGACCAGCTCCGTACCCCACCGGCAACCCTGACCACCGCCAGGTGATCGACGGCCAGCAGCGCATGACCACGCTGCAGGTGGCGCTCGCCGCCGTCCGCGACCTATGCGTGGGCCCCGCCGAGGCGTATCACGAGTCATGGCACCGGCTCACGCAGAACCACGTGATCTTCGGCGGCGGTGGGGCCGACGAGCCATTCAAGGTGTGGCCCACCATGGTGGACCGCGACCACTTCCGCCACGCCATGACTGCGGGCTCCGCGGCAGAGCTTACCCGCCTCTACGCATCGCCCGAGTTGCTGGACCATAAGGACCATCTCATCCCCCAAGCGTACCTGTACTTTTCTGAGCAGGCGGCCACGTGGCTGGGCGACTTGGCCGGCGTAGAGCTCGGCGACCGCATGAAGGCGCTCTACACCGCCGTCAACAACGACCTGCACGTGGTCGTCATCGATCTGGAGTCGGACGACGACGCGCAGCTCATCTTCCAGACGCTCAACGCATTGGGCGCCCCCCTCCTGCCCGGCGATCTGGTCAAAAATTACCTCTTCCACCAAGCCGAAGCGCAGGGGCTGAACGCAGAGGAGCTGCATGCGGACTTCTGGCGGCCCATCGACGACGAGGCGCTCTTCTGGCGCGAAGAGGTGCGCCAGGGCCGGTTGACACGGCCCAAGATCGACCTGTTCTTCCAGCACTTCCTCACGCTTCGGACGCGCGAGGACGTGGGCGCGACGCACCTTTTCCCTGCCTTCCGCGAGTTCGCCGAGAAGCGGCCCGACCTCTCGCCCAAGCAGCATCTGGCCGACATCCGCACCTTCTCCCGCATCTACAAGCGTTTCGAGGAGTTCCCGCGCACGTCCCCCGAAGGCGTCTTCTTCTACCGGTTGGAGCAGCTCGACACCACCACCGTGCTCCCGCTGCTTCTGGAGATCTTCCGCCGGCTCGACACCGTGGAGCTTCGCCCCCAGTTGCTCCGCGTTCTCGCGGACGTCGAATCTTTCCTCGTGAGGCGCTCCGTCTGCTGCCTTACCACGAAGGCGTACAACCGGATCTTCCTCGACATCCTCCAGGCTCTCGACACTGAGGTCTCCGCGACTGCCGACAGCTTGCGCGAGTTGCTCCTCCGCAGCGACGCTCCCACCAACCGCTGGCCCGACGACGGCGAGTTCAGCAGCGCGCTGCTCGACGCACCACTCTACACCGTGCTCGTCCGCAAGCGTCTCAGGATGCTGCTCGAAGCGCTAGAGATGGGCATTCGCACCGCGAAATCGGAAGTCGTCGCCCTGCCTTCGGACCTCACGGTCGAGCACCTGATGCCGCAGAGCTGGAAGGAGCACTGGCCGCTGCCCAATGTGGAGCCTCATGACAAAGAGGCGAGCAGCCGTGAGCGCTTCGTCCACACCCTAGGCAATCTGACGTTGCTTACAAGGAAGCTGAACCCCAGCGTCTCGAACGCGGCCTGGGCATCCAAGCGTGAGGCCATTTTCGAGCACAGCGGCCTGATGATGAACCGGCAGCTGTACACGTTTTCCGAATGGCACGAGGGAGCGATCCTTCAACGGGGAATCGACCTAACGAAAGTGGCGCTGACCTTGTGGCCTCGTCCCACGGTAGGGGTGGCGACGTAACGGGACGGCTGGACTGGGCTATGTCTGTCGGACGAGCAGGAGATGCGGGGCGGCCATCGAAGGTGACCGCCCCCGCACTTTTTTGCACCCAAGTGGCAGGAACCGTAGCAACCGGGTAGGTTTCGGGAGTTTTCCGGGTGTTGTGCACTCCGTATTCTTTGTGGCCTCTGCGCACCCTTCGCGCCGTCGCCAGAAGAACCGGCAAGGCGCATCACCCGAGCTCCAGGAGCCCCATTCCGTGCCGACCGTGCTCACACCACCCATCCAAGACGTGGACCTGCTGCTGCGCGAGCACTTCGGGCTGCCGCGCTTCCGCCCCGGCCAGCGTCGCGTGATCGACGCGTTGCTCGGCCAGGGCAACGCGCTGGCCGTGTTCCCCACCGGCGGCGGCAAGTCGCTCTGCTACCAGCTTCCCTCGCTCATGTTCGATGGCGTGACGGTGGTGATCTCGCCACTCATTGCGCTGATGAAGGACCAGATCGACTACCTGCGCGGCCGCGGCATCGAGGCGGGGCGGCTGGACAGCTCGCTCACGCGCGAGGAGCATGCGGACGTGGACCGGCGGCTGCGCGCGGGCACGCTCAAGCTGCTGTACGTCGCGCCCGAGCGCTTCAACAACGAGCGCTTCCTGGAGCAGCTCCATCGCACGCGCATCTCCCTGTTCGCGGTAGACGAGGCGCACTGCATCTCCGAGTGGGGCCACAACTTCCGGCCGGACTACCTGAAGCTGGCGGACACGGCTCGCGAGCTGGGGGTGGAGCGCATCCTGGCGCTGACCGCCACCGCCACGCCATCGGTGGTGGACGACATCTGCGCCAGCTTCGGCATCCCCGCCCAGAACGCGGTGGTCACCGGCTTCCACCGCCCCAACCTCTTCCTCTCCACCCATCCCACCGCGGCCGCCCAGCGAGACGGCGTGCTGGTGCACCGCATCCGCAGCCGCCCGCCCGGCGCAGGCATCGTCTACGTGACGCTGCAGAAGACGGCCGAGCGGGTCGCCAAGGTGCTGGCGGATGCGGGCCTGCCGGCGCGCGCCTACCACGCGGGGATGGACACGGAGGCGCGCACGGAGGTG
>DASRQW010000262.1 GCA_035696245.1 Longimicrobiaceae bacterium
CGCTCCAGCGTGCGGATCACGGGGGTGCTCATCGTCGCTTCCTTCGGTTGAATCGTCGGCTGCTCGTCATCTCCCGACCAGGATGCCCCGGCCCAGCCCGCACCGCCGCGCATCTCCCGTACGCAACGTACGCCGCGGCGGGTGCGAGCGCACGGGGCGCGCCCTCCCGCGGCCCGTACGCATCGCCCGCGGCGGACGAGCTACTTCTGCACCACCAGCGCCGTGACCATGCCGAACATGCCGTGCTCGGACTCGGCGTGCGGCAGGATGTGGCAGTGGAAGGCCCAGGTGCCGGGGTTGTTGCAGCTCACGATCACGTCCCAGCGCTCGCCCGGCGCCACGTTCAGCGTGTCGCACCGGAACGGCTGTGGCAGCGGCCAGCCGTCCTTGTCGATCACCGTCATGTGCATGCCGTGCAGGTGCATGGGGTGGATCATCATTCCCTCGTTCATGAAGCGGATGCGCAGCTTCTGCCCCAGCTTCGCCACGATGGGCTCCGTCGCCGGGAAGCTCTTGCCGTTGAACGTGTAGCCGTGGAAGCCGTCGTTGATGATCAGCACGTGGTCCACGTCCACGTTCTCGATGGCGCGCTTCCGCTTGGGCTCGATGATGAAGGCGCCCAGCATGCCCTTCCCCACCTGCTCGGCCGCGTTGTGGTGCGAGTGGTACATGTGCGAGCCGGGGTTGGGCGCCGTGAACTCGTACGTGTACGTCTGCCCCGGCTTCACGGGCGGCTGGGTGATGAACGGCACGCCGTCCTGGTCGTTGGGCAGCTCCACGCCGTGGAAGTGCACCGCCGTGCTCTGGTCCAGCTCGTTCTTCAGGTTCAGCCGCACGCGGTCGCCCTCGCGCACGCGGATCTGCGGGCCCGGCACCTGGCCGTTGTACGCGAACGCCTCCACCATCCGGCCCGGCTCCACCTCCCACATGATCTTGCTGGCGGTGATGTCGTAGACCTTGACGCTACCCTACATGCGCGGCGGGAGCAGCACGTTCCCCTTGCCCGCCGTCTTGGCCGGGAACGACTTCATCCCCTTCTCGTGCATGGCGTCCATGGCGTCGGCCTTGGCGCGCGCGTCCTGCGGCGTGGCGGGGTGCGCCGCGTTGGTGCCGCCGCTCTGGTCACTGTCGTGGGCCATACCCGCCGCCGCGGCGTTGCCGGCCGTGGCGGTAGCCTCGTTGGTCGCGCCTTTCGCTCCGGCAGTGGCCGCGGAGCCGCCGGCGCCCTTCTCGCACGCCGCCAGCGCCGTCAGCCCGGCCGGCACCGCCAGCCCCAGCGCGGAGATTCGCAGGAAGTCGCGCCGGCTGCCGCGCTTCTCCAGGACCGCTGCGTTCGTATCGTGCTCGCTCATCGAAATCGGCTCCGCCGTTGCGGGTTTGGGGCCGGCCGCACGTCCCGCCGGCCGGGCGCGCCGGGTCGCTCCCCGCCGCTGACGTAAGATGCCACTCGTATCCCACGGATTCTGTCCGCCAACGACGGAGATCGAGTGGGGTGCGCTCGGGTAGCCGCACGGGGGATCCCCCCGACCTGCTCCCCCGTTCCGATGCGGAGAACTCCCCACATCACCGAATGTCCGCGCCCGGCACATCCGATTCGCCGCTGCCGGAGCCAGCGCATCTGCAATGATACGACATACGGGCAAAGAATGCTAGGACGGCATGCATTCCATCCATGTTGCTCAATAGATGCGCAGCCGATGTCGAATATTCCCAACGCTCTACGCGGATTCGACGATATGGCGACGGGAAGCAATGATGAGAACGGCACCATCATCGGGGTGGATGCGGTGCCGTACCGGCCGTGCAGAATCACTTGACGAACATCACGCATGTGGGGACGGCCATCGGATGCGGCCCTGAACCGCGTCGCGTATCTTCAGCGGAGCCGATGCGTTTCCCGATGCCCACGCATTCCTCTGCCGTCGTCGGGCTCTCGGGAGATACAGCGCGTTTCAACGCCACGTCAGCCGGTGTCCACGCGCATCCCCGATCCCCCGCTCCTCCGCACGATGCCTGCTCCCATAGGTCCGCCCCATACCCGATTGCGTTTCCGCATGCGTCTTCTATCCATGGCATTCCTGCTCGGCTGCTCGGCCGCGCGCTTGACTGCCCAGTCGGTGCAGGGCGTCGTGGTCGATCCGCGCTCGGGAGAGCCGGTGCCGGGTGCGTCGGTGGAGCTGCTGAGCCCCGCGGGGCTGACGGTGGATTCCGCGCGGACGACGGCGAAGGGGCAGTTCTGGATGCAGGGACCGGCACCGGGCCGGTACACGCTGCGCCTGGAGCGCGTGGGCTACGCGACCACCACGTCGCCGCCCATCGCCCTTCGCTCCGACAGCATCGCCGAGTACCGGTTCGCGGCGCGGACGCAGGCGGTCTCGCTCGCCGCCATAGAGGTGCAAGAGCAGTCGCGCTGCGTGGTCCGCCCCGGCTCCGGCCCGCAGACCGCCGCCCTGTGGGACGAGGCGCGCAAGGCCCTCCGCGGCACCGCCGCCACGTATGCGGACGACACCTACCGCTTCTCCGTCCAGACGGTCAGCCGCCGCCTGGACCCCGGCAGCCGCGCGGTGCTCAGCGAAGAATCACAGAGACGCGCAGGCATCACCGGCAGCCCCTTCGTGCCGGTGCCGCTGGACCGCCTGGATCGCTACGGCTACGTGGAGCGCAGCGTCCGCGGCCTCGTCTACCACGCGCCGGACGCGTCCACGCTCCTCTCGGACGCGTTCCTGGACCAGCACTGCTTCTGGGTGCAGGGCCCGCCGCCGGGCGAGCCGGACCTGGTGGGCCTCGCCTTCGAGCCCGTGCCCGGCCGCCGCGTCCCCGACGTACGCGGCACGCTGTGGCTGGACCGCGCCACCGCCGAGCTGCGCCGCGCGGACTACACCTACACGCGCGTGCCCAACGCCGCGCACCGCGACGCGGGCGGCACGCTCTCCTTCCGGCGCCTGGCGAACGGAACGTGGATCGTAAGCCGCTGGCGCATCCTCATGCCGTCGGAGGTGACGCAGCGGATGCGCACCGGCGGCACCTTCACGCGCTTGGGGCTCACCGAGCAGGGCGGCGACGTGCTCTCCGTGCGCACGGCGGGCGGGGGCGTGGACCAGCTCACCCGTCCCGCGGTCCTCGCCGGCACCGTCTTCGACAGCACCCGCGCTCGCCCACTGGCGAACGCGCGCGTCCGCCTGGCCGGCACCGATTTCTCCGCCGCCACAGACGCCGAGGGCCGCTTCATCCTTCCCGGCCTGCCCGAAGGCGCGTACGACGCCACCTTCAACAGCCCGCGCGCGGATTCCATGGGCATCGTCGCCCGCCGCGCACGCGTGCAGCTGCGTGCCGGCGACACCACGCGCGTGGCCCTCGCCATCCGCGCCGGCGACGCGCCTGCCATCCCCCTGCCCGCCCTCACCGCCCGCGCGCCCGAGGAACGGCTGCGCGCGGTGGGCTTCCTGGAGCGCCGCGCCGCGGGGCAGGGCTACTTCCTCACGGCGGACGAGATGAAGCGCTTCCGCACCGTGCTGCTCAGCCAGGTGCTCCGCGAGATCCCTGGCGTGACCGTGCGGCGCATCTCCATCCCCGAGCCGAGCGGGCGCCCCAGCGGCCTTCCGCCGGAGCTGCGGGTCGTGAGCACGCGTGCCGTCGCCCGGCAGGACGAGTTCGGCAGACCCCGTCCATGCATCCTCCCCGTCTATCTGGACGGCCGCCAGATCCTCTCCGCCGATCCGGTGCCGCAGCCTGACGTGGACCACACGTGGATCACCGAGCTGGCGGGCGTGGAAGTCTACCGCCAGCAGCGCGAGGTTCCCGCGCAGTACCGCAGCGCGCAGACGGGCTGCGGCCTGGTCCTCCTCTGGACCAAGCAGCCCTGACCATGCCGCCGGGAGGGT
>DASRQW010000263.1 GCA_035696245.1 Longimicrobiaceae bacterium
GCGACGGTCGACCTCGACCTCGCTTGCCGGCAGGCTCTTAGGAAACATGGGTCTGCTCCTGTGCTGGATGTGTGGTGTGCGACGGAAATCGGCCCGTCGAGCAACTATAGGGGCGGTGCTCAACACATCCTCTGGATAACTGTCAACGGAGGTGAGCCGTCGGTCCGTTCGCAGTGGAGGATGACAGCGGCATAGACCTGCCACCACCGCACGCGGCAGTCGCGCGCCCCACTGCCTCCCACATGGCTCTCGATCTCGAGGAGCGTCCCCCCCCAGCACACCGAGCACCGTCGCCTGCGGCACGCCCGGCACGGCTTCGCGCATTGGCCGTTGCGAGCCCGCCGCGTCGTCAGATCCCTAGTTCGCGCTTCAACGTCTCCAATGCTTCGATCTGCAGGGGTTCAAGTGTCTCCGGCACGAACACGACTTGGCCGCCGACTCCGCTGAGCAACAGCGCCGCCGAGCGCTCCGCGTCCGCAGCGCAAGCAGCAAGCGCGCCAGTGCGGACGATCCGTTCTCCGGCGATGCGCGCCTGGTGCGACCTCATCTCCCTCGCTGGAATCGTGGTTTCCACCCGTATTGCACGATCGCATAGGTAGCGGCGCCAGACGCGCCCCGCCGACCCAGGCCCTGCCTTGCTCGCGCGGCCATGCATCCAAGCACGTACTCGACGACCTCATCCATGAGCAGATTCCGCTTCAAAAAATCGTCCTAGGGGGATGGAAAAGGCCTCAAAGGAGCTTCCTTCGCGGGGGATGACGACGGAGTGGGACGTGGTCATGGTCAAGCGGCCTCCGACGCGCTCGATGCCGCGTTCCTGCAGGGCAATTATTCGGATCCACCATCAGCGGGAGCGGCTCCAACAGCTGATGCGTAGTGCCGAACAATTTTCTCACCACTGAGCCAGTCAGTACCCTTTTGGCGCCCGCCACCGTCTTCTCGGCCCCCTTCGAAGCAGGGCTGAGCGCAAGCGAGGGCCACAGGGGCCACGCTACATGGATCAGGCTGTGTAGGGGCGACGTGAGATGGACTTGTCGTTTTGGAAATGGCACATGTGAGATGGGAATCCCACAAGAAGCGATCGGTTCGGTGACTGCACTAGGAAACATCGTTCACCGGGACCCGGCGTGCACAGGGGTTGGCCCCTTCCAGAACGTGCGCTTTTGGGTAGTAGGCCTGCCCATTTTCCGTGACCACCGCGTAGTAGGGGTACCGCGTCCGCACTGAGCGCCCAGTAACTATCCCGCTCCGCTCGGAGCCCCGCTCGGCCCGCCAGGTCACCCGCTCACCATCCGCGATGCGCTGCCTATCCATCTCTTGAGCCTGTGCTTTGGTGAGCGCGTCGGGGGAGTCCGCGGACACTGGCCATCTCAGATTCCGAGCCTACGCCGCAATGCCAGGAATGCGTTGAGCTGGGCGGGTCGGAGCTTCCCAGGCAGAAAGACGATGCGGCCGCCGTCGCCGTCGAGCAGCAGGGCCTCTGGATCTTCGCCACCTGCGACGCGAGCAGCAAGCGCGGCTACGGCAGGAACGATCCGCTCGCCTGCGGCGCGCGCTTGTTCGGGGCTCATCTCCAGCGTGGGAATCGTGGTTTCCACACGGATGATCCGATCGGCGAGGTAGCGGCGCCAGCCGTGCCGCGCTGGCCCTGGCCCCGCTTCGCTCCCGCCGCCCGTGGCCTGCCGCCGGCCCCGCGCCGGAGCTGTCCTCTCCTTCAGCTGAGGCGCGTCCGGCTTCCCCGCTGCACGCGAGCGCTGCTTGTGGAGCACGGCGCGAAGCATCTCGAACCGCTGCCCATCCGGCTTGCGGGCGGCCCGCAGCAGCACGGGTAGGGCGAGGCTGGCGAAATCCTCCTCCGCGAGACTGGCCTGTGCGACCGCGGGAGGCGGAAAGGCGTCGCCGATCGTGAGATAGCGGCTCACGGTGGACTTGACGACCCCGCCCCGCATCTCCCCCAGCTCAGCGAGCGTTGGCACCGCTCCGCGCTCACGCGCGAAATGGTCCCTCAGCTGTACGTATCCCAGCGCCCGCTCCCACGCGGATACGTCCTGCCGGTCGTCGTTCTCCACCTGGCCGAGCAGGTGCGCGGTGAGGTCGTCCACCATCCGCACCACCGCCGGGATGGCCTCCCACCCCAGGATGCCGACCACGCGCCAGCGGCGCTCCCCCGCGACCAGCTCGTACCGTCCGCCGGGCTGGGGTCGCACGACGACCGGCTGCAGCAGCCCGTTCCGGCGGACCGACCCCTCCAGCTCCGCCATCGCGGCCGCCCCGAAGATGCGCCGCGCCTGGTAGGGCGACGGGTCGATCTGCGCGTGGGGAATCCCTCTCACCTCCTCGCCTGCGGCGGGTGGACCTGCGAGCGCCTGGAGTTGCTCTCGGATGACCGCACCCGCGTCGCCCCCGCCGTCGTGCGCGAGCCAGTCGAGCCCGCCTCCGCCGCGGCTTCTTCGGCTTGCGGACTCGCTCACGCCGAGACCCGCGCGGCCAGCGCTTCCGTGTTCACCGCGTGCTCCACCCTGCGGAGGCCCGCCAGCACACTGAGAAGATGCGCAGCGACGACGCGGTAGCCCTCCGATGCGCGCTCCTTCGGCGAGTCGAGCGTCACCGGGCGCCGCGCCTTGTGCGAGTCGGGCACCCGCGCGTCCTCGGGGATGCCGGTCTCCAGCCGGAGCCCAGGGTAGCGCACGTCCAGGAACTCCGCGATCTCCCGCGTGATGCGCCGACGGGCCACCACCCTCGTGAGCAGGACCCGGGTGGGGACGGCCGGCTCGATCACCTTCAGGAGGTCCAGCGTCTCCAGCAGGCCCTCCAGGCCGAGCGGAGTGGTGTCCACGGGCACGAGCAGGAGGTCGGCGACGTCGGCGGCGGCGAGGATGTGAAGGAGCCCGCCCGGCGGGGTGTCGATGATCGCGAGGTCCGCGTCCAGGCGGGGCTCCCAGTCGGGGCGCCCGAAGAACTGGCGGATCTCCGCCGCCGGCGCGAGGCCGAGGGACCGCCCGCCCCGGAACAGCACCGTCCGCTCTTCCAGCTCGGGAACTCCGGCGGGGACCGGGTCGGCGGCCCACGGTTCCCGCACGACGTTCCGGCGCAGCTGGCGGGTGAGCGTGCCCTGCGGGTCGCCGTCCCACACGGCGACCCGCCGCCCGTGCTCCACCGCCCATAGGGCGGCGAGCGCCAGGACGGAGGTCGTCTTCGCGGTGCCGCCCTTCGTGGAGGCGACCATGACCGTCTTCATGGAGATGCGGCGGTGGGTGAGAGGGGATGAGCGAAATGCGTGGCCACCTTACCGGGAGACACCGGGCGCCGGGCGCCCGCCGCGCGTGTCAGCGGTCGGAGCTGCAGACACCGGCCCTCGCGGCCTGTGCGGGCGGAGTCCGGAAGAGCCCGTCGCCGCGGCCCGGAAACGAGGGCAGGTCGAGGACGCTCGGCGCGCGCTCTTCGAGATACCATGCGACCGTCTGCGCGACCGTATCGGGCAGGTCGGGGAAGTGGAGCCCGGCACCTGCCAGCGCCGCACGGAGGGTCAGCGCCCCCGCCGGGCCGCGGGCTCCGCGCGCCATGTGCAGCACGACGTGCTCGGGCGCGGCAAGCACCCACCAGCGGAGCGCGGCGCTGCTCGGGGGCGGCACCGGGCTCCGTCCACGCGGCAGCCGCGTCGCCGCCGCGGCGTGGACACGCTCCATCGCCTCGCTGGCGCGGCCCTCGATCCGCCGCCGCTCCGCACGAAGCGTCCAGGCGTGAAGCTCCGCCGCGGCCCGCAGCCGGCCGGCGAGCACGTCCGCAGTCAGGCCCAGCCTTGCGCCGGCCGACGCGAGCCCGGGGTCGTCCACCATCCGCTCCGCCAGCGCCCGCAACGTCCCCGTGGTGCCCACGGGATCGCCGGCGAGGTAGGCCTCGTCGCGGTACGCTTCCTCGCACCCGGCGCCCAGCGTCAGGGCCAGCAGCGGGACGGAGGTCCACCGCCCCGGGCGCGAGTCGGCCTCCGACCGGATCACCGCTGCCACGAGGTCCGCGCGCTCCCGGGGCGGCTTCTCGCGGGTCATCCTCCACGCGTGCGCGACCGCTTCGATGGTCTCGGGGCCG
>DASRQW010000264.1 GCA_035696245.1 Longimicrobiaceae bacterium
TTCTCCCCTCTCCCGCTTGCGGGGGAGGGGCCGGGGGAGGGGGCACCTCTCCGCCGCGACACATCTTCCGAAAACGCCGTCCACCCTCCCGCGAGCACGTTGCAGGAGGGCCGAATCGTCACCGAGAAGCTGTCCGCGCTAGTCGCGGATGGCCTCGAGGGCGGCGCGGAGGCGGGGGAGCATGGCGCGGATGGTTTCGACGGAGACGGCGCCCACGGAGAAGCGGAACCAGCCCGTGTCTTCTGTGGACCCGAACGCCTGGAAGGCGACCACCGCCACGCCGGCGGAATCGAGCAGGTAGGTGCGGATGTCCTCGTTGGTCCGCAGGTCGCGGCCGTCCGCCGTGCGCTTGCCGTTCACGTCGAAGCGCACGCTCAGGTAGATGGCGCCCATGGGCGAGATGGCATCCACCGGCAGGCCGGCGTCGCGCATCTCCATGAGCCCGTCGTAAAGCGCGTCGAGGCGGGCCTGCACGGCGGCCTTCATCTCCGCGTGGTATTGGTCGATCTCGTCCGCCGCGCCGAGCAGGCGGGCGGTGGCGGCCTGCTCCGCGCGCGGGGCCCAGGCGCCCATGTGGCCCACGATGCTCGCCATGCGCTGCGTCACGTCCACCGGCCCCACCGTCCAGCCCACGCGCACGCCCGTGGCCGCGAACGCCTTGCTGATGCCGTCGATAAAGACGGTGTACTCCTTCATCTCCGGGCGCAGCGACACGGGGTTCACGTGCCGCGTGTCGCCGAAGGTGAGCATCCAGTACACCTGGTCGTACAGCAGGTACAGCGGGCACTCGCCCGGCCCGCGGCGCGCGTTCTCCTCCAGCACCAGGTCGCAGATGCCGCCCAGCTGCTCGGCCGTGAACGCGGTGCCCGCGGGGTTGAGGGGCGAGTTGAGCGCCAGCATCCGCGCGCCGCGCACCTTGTCCTCCAGCATCTCGCGCGTGGGCAGGAAGGCGTCTTCCGGCCCGCAGACGACCGGCACGCCCACCGCGCCCACCAAGTGGCAGTAGTGGTTGTTGTTCCAAGACGGCACGGGGTAGATGACCCGCTCGCCCTGATCCACCAGCGCCCGGTAGGTGGAGTAGATGCCCGGCCGCGACCCGCCGGTGACCAGCACCGCGCCCAGCTCGTAGTCCAGCCCCAGGTGCTCGCGGTAGAAGTCCAGCACCGCCTGCCGCAGCGCGGGCATCCCGTCGGACGGGGGATAGTTGGTCTCGCCCGCTTCCAGCGCCTCGGTGATCCAGCGCTCCAGAACGGTGGGGATGCGGAACTCGGCCGGGCTGAAGTCGCCCACCGTCAGGTTCGCGATCTCGCGTCCCTCTGCGGCCAGCGCCCGCACGTCGGCGGCGATCTTGAGGATCTCGGAGCCCACCAGGCCCTCGGCCAGGCGCGACACGCGCCGCGGCGTGCCGGCGTCTTCGGCGGTGGCCACGGTCCCCAGCTCGTCGGTGTCTCGGATCATCGGGCTCCTCACGGCAGTCGAAAGCGTCACGAAGCTACGGTTCCCGACAATCTACGCAACTCGTGCCCGTCTGCCCAAGGGGGGACGGGCACGTCGGTCAGTGCCGGTGCGTCCGGGTGGCCGCATCGGTGTTGAACTGCATCTCCCCGAAGGCGTTGGACTGCGGGTCGTAGACCAACCCCCAGTACGGCGCGCCGCCGTCGCACACCGCCTCGGCCTCGCGGTGCCAGTAGTCGCCGGGGTACAGCGGCGGGCCGGGGAAAGCGTTGATGTAGATTAGCCTGCGCCCGTTGCGGATGAACCCCGCGTACTGCCGCCACGACGCCCCCGCCGGCGCGTCGCTCTCCGGCAGCTTGATGCCGTGGAGATACGCGGGCAGCGCCGCCTCAAGCTTGCGGATGTCGTCCTTGGATGGCGTCCAGTACCCGGTGATGCCGAACGGCACCCCGCGCGAGCACTGGTCGAACACGCCGCGTGCATGTGCGCTGTCGATGACCGCGGCCTGGTCCGCGCGGACGATGATGACCGGCGGCCCCTTCTTCTTCGGCGGCGGCCCGCTGGAGCACGCCGCGATCAAGGCCACCGCGGCGACGGCGATGATGAAACGGCTGGACTTCAAAGGGATGCCCCCTCCCGCTCGCTTAGGCTCGCACCCTCCCCCGCAAGCGGGAGAGGGTTGGTATTTCGTTGCGCGGCCGGGCGGCGGCGCGGGCGGAAACTCTCCGCACGCGCTCTGCCGACGCCACCTCGGTGATCTACCCGATCCATGCTTCGGACATTGCACAACCCGAGACCCGCAACGACCTATCTACATGTAGGGGTGCGATTTATCGCATCCGCAACTCTCGGCACGCGGAGGGGTGCCTTCAACGTGACCGCCCGCCCGCGCATCCGCAATCGCATCCCCGGCATCGCCGCGGCTCTCATCAAGAAACGTGCGGCCAGTCGCCAAGGACCGGCCGCACGCCATCAACCGAAACTACGTCATCCCGTCCCCCATTCGCCATCTTCGTCACCCGACATCAACCGAGACGGCTTCCGATCACTTCGCGGACGTCATCCCTCATCGATCCCTCGTCGCTCCACCGTGCTTCCCGCAAATCAGGCGCGGCGCATGACGGCGAGGCGGATGCCGAGGGCGATGAAGACCACGCCCGGCAGCCGCCGCAGCCACGCCGCGCCTCCGATACGACCCCGCGACCACTCCCCCGCCCCGCTCGCCAGCAGCGCGACGATGATGTTCACCGTCGTCCCCGACAGGTTGAACAACAGGCCGAGGAAGACGAGCTGCGCCGGGACGCTTCCGCGCGACGGGTCGACGAACTGCGGGAGGAACGCCAGGAAGAAGAGCGCGACCTTCGGGTTCAGCACGTTGGTGACGACGCCCTGACGGAAGATGACGCCCAGCGGCGCCGGCTTCACGCGCGCGCCGCCCTCCGCGTCCGCACGGGAGAGCAGCACGCGCACGCCCAGGTACACGAGGTACGCCGCGCCCGCGTACCGCACAACGTCGTACGCGAGCGGGACGGCGAGCAGCAGGCTGGACACGCCCGCGGCCACGAGCGTCATGTGCACCAGCGCCCCCACCGCGATCCCCAGCGACGACACGATGCCGGCGCGCCGCCCCTCCGCGGTGCTGCGGGCGATCACGTACAGCATGTCCGGCCCTGGCGCCAC
Organism: Longimicrobiaceae bacterium; assembly: GCA_035696245.1. Taxonomy (NCBI): domain Bacteria; kingdom Pseudomonadati; phylum Gemmatimonadota; class Longimicrobiia; order Longimicrobiales; family Longimicrobiaceae; species Longimicrobiaceae bacterium. The sequence goes on from DASRQW010000264.1 coordinate 3,136, forward strand.
GTTCAGCGCCAGCCCGGCCGTCATGAACAGCAGCAGCGTCGCGGCGGTGGGCAAAGGCAGAACGAGCATCGATGACTGGCTGGAGAGGTGAAAACGACGCTTGGTGTCTCGACGAAAAG
>DASRQW010000265.1 GCA_035696245.1 Longimicrobiaceae bacterium
GTCTTCCGTCTTCCGTCTTCCGTCTTCCGTCTTCCGTCTTCCGTCTTCCGTCTTCCGTCTTCCGTCTTCCGTCTTCCGTCTTCCGTCTTCCGTCCTGACCGGCAGCTACACAACGCGGAGCCGCCCGGCTCCTCGCGGATGCCGGGCGGCTCTGGGGTGCGGACCGCGGCGGGCTAGGAGAGGAACGTCTCCAGGAAGCGGGCGCGGGACTGGTGGCGGAGGCGGAGGAGCGCCTTCTCCTTGATCTGCCGCACGCGCTCGCGGGTGATGCCGAAGTTCTCGCCGATCTGCTCCAGCGTCATGGGCTCGGTGTCGCCCAGGCCGAAGTAGAGGCGCAGGACCTTGGCCTCGCGCTCGGTGAGCGTGGACAGGGCGTCTTCGATGGAGCGCTTGAGGGCGTCCTCGTAGACCTCCTCGTCGGGACCGGCGGAGAACTGGTCGGAGAGGTAGTCGAGGAGCTGGCCGTCCTCGCCGGGCACGAGGGGCGCGTCTAGCGAGAGGTAGACCTGCGACATCGCGAGCGCGTGGGAGATCTCGTTCTCGGGCACCTCCAGCTCCGAGGCGATCTCCTGCAGCGTCGGCTCGCGCCCCAGCTCCTGCGTCATGGCCGACGAGCGCCGCCCGATGCGGTGCACCGCCCCGGCGCGGCTCAGCGGCACGCGCACGATGCGCGACTGCTCGGCCAGCGCCTGGAGGATGGCCTGCCGGATCCACCAGACGGCGTACGAGATGAACTTTATGCCCTTGGTCTCGTCGAACTTCCGCGCGGCCCGGATCAGGCCGATGTTGCCCTCGTTGATCAGGTCCGCCAGCGACACGCCCTGGTTCTGGTACTTCTTCGCCACCGCCACCACGAAGCGCAGGTTCGAGCGCACCAGCCCTTCCAGCGCCAGCGGGTCTCCGTCGCGGATGCGTCGCGCCAGGTTGCCCTCCTCGGCGCGGTCGATCAGCGGGTATGCGCTGATCTCGCGGAGGTACTGGTCCAGTGACTCGGATTCAGCGGCGATCTTCTTGGCGGGGCTGAACGTCATGAGGTGCTCCGGCGGCGGAACAGGGGGACTGCGCACGAGGCGGCGCGGGGAGAGGCCAGGCTTTGTCTCGGGAGCGTGTTTGAGGCGCGATGCGCACTCGGGGGTGGGACGCTCACGATGCGGAAAACGCCGGGGGACAGCGATGTTCCAACGTGCCTGAGGTTGAGTATGACAGGGCCCTGTGGGCGTGTCAAGGGCCCGCCGCAGAAAACCCTTGACTTAGCGAATGACCTCACCGATGCGCGTCCAACGGACCCCGGTGATCTGCGGGAAGGGCTGCGACACGTCGCTCTCGAACGAATAGTAGACGAACATGGGGCGCCCCTTGACGGCGTCCTTGTCCAGGAAGCCCCAGAAGCGCGAGTCGTCGGAGTTGTCGCGGTTGTCGCCCAGCGCGAAGAACTTGCCCGGCGGCACCACGATGGGCCCCCAGTTGTCGCGGGTGGGGCGGTAGGCGGAGATGTCGACCGGCCGGCGCGCCAGGTAGGCGAGCTGCCACATCTCGCGCGGGTCCGGCGGGTCGCTCAGCGGGTCGATGTGGCGCGCGTACGGCTCCATCTGCGGATGGCCGTTCACCAGCAGCACCTTGTCGCGCATCTCCAGCGTGTCGCCGGGCACGCCCATGAGGCGCTTCACGAAGTTTTTGCTCGGGTCCTGCGGGGGGAGGAAGACGATGATGTCGCCGCGCTTGGGCTCGGAGAACGACGGCAGGCGCGTGTGCGTGCCCGGAATCTCGGCGCCGTACACGGCCTTGTTGACTAGGAGGAAGTCGCCGACGAGCAGCGTGCCCTCCATCGACCCCGTGGGGATCTTGAACGCCTCGACGGCGAAGGTGCGGACGACCAGGAAGAGCAGCACGGCGGTGCAGATGGCCTTGCACCACTCCCACATCCACCGGCCGGTGCTGATGGAGCCGCGGCTCTCCTGCTGGGCGCGGCGCAGCTCTTCGCGGATGCGCTGCGGGTCCAGGCGCGGGCGGTCGGTGTCGAACGGGGAGCTGTCCATGCGGGCTCGGGCCGGGTGACTGCGGGAGGGGAAGGCGCCGGAGCGGCCGCCTTCGAAGCTGCTGGTACACGGTCAGCAAAAGTGCGTTCCGGGTGCCGTTCGCGTGGGGAGATGCAGGATCGGCGCCGCGGGAGAGTCCACGCAATCGCTTCGGGTGAAACGACTTCAGCGGGATCGACGCGGCGGCCCCGCATCAGCCGAAAGCCTGGCGTGTGTCAGCCTGCGCAGTGGCGGACGAGGACGAGGGAGCCGGCTTTCATCTACCGACGCGACGGATTTCGTTACCCGCGCCTTGGCAGCGATCCGCCACGATCACGGCAGATTGCCGCCTCGCCTTCGCCGGTGAAGAGCGCGGACCGGGCACCGCCGCAAGCAGCGGTGCCCGGTCCGATTCGTTCGATGCTGCCGGTGGCTCAGTACGGGCCGGCGGCGTAGTTGTCGATCTGCGCGCGCTGGAGCTTCCCGGAGTAGTCCACGTAGCAGACCTTGGTCTCCGAGTAGAACTCGTACACTTCCCAGCCGCCCTCGCGGTGCCCGTTGCCGGTCTGCTTGACGCCGCCGAACGGCAGGTGCGCCTCGGCGCCGATGGTGGGCGCGTTGACGTAGGTGATGCCGTTGTCCAGCTCCTGCATGGCGCGGAACGAGAAGTTCACGTCGCGCGTGTACACGGAGCTGGAGAGGCCGTACTTGACCTCGTTGTTGATGCGGATCGCCTCTTCCGGGTCCGAGAAGCGGATCACCGAGAGCACCGGCCCGAAGATCTCTTCCGTGGCCAGGCGCGAGCCGGGCTTCACGTCCGTGAAGATGGTGGGCTGGAAGAAGAAGCCGTCGTCCAGCCCCTCGCCGGTGCCGCGCTCGCCGCCCAGCGCCAGCGTGGCCTCTTCGCGGCCGATGGCGACGTACTTCTCGACCTTGGCGCGCGACCTCTCGTTGATGAGCGGGCCCACGTCCACGCCGTCCTCCAGCCCGTAGCCGAGCTTGAGGCTCTTGGCGCGGTCGATCAGCATCTCGACGAAGCGGTCGTGGATGCCGTCCTGGAGCAGCAGGCGCGAGGTGGCGGTGCAGCGCTGGCCGGTGGTGCCGAAGGCGCCCCACAGCACCCCATCGAGCGCCAGGTCGAGCTGCGCGTCGTCCATCACGATCTGCGCGTTCTTGCCGCCCATCTCCAGCGACAGGCGCTTGTGCATCTCGCCGCAGGTGCGGCCGATGAGCTTGCCCGTCTCGGTGCTGCCGGTGAAGGAGATCACCGGGATGTCCGGGTGCTCCACCATGGCCGCGCCGACTTCGGAGCCGAAGCCGTGCACGAGGTTGACGACGCCCGCGGGGATTCCCGCCTCCTCCAGCACCTCGACGAGGAGGCTGACGGTGTGCGGCACGTCCTCGCCTGGCTTGATGATCACGCTGTTCCCGCAGATGAGAGCGGGGAACATCTTCCAGGTGGGGATGGCGAGCGGGAAGTTGAACGGCGAGATGAGGCCCGCGATGCCGATGGGGCGGCGGTAGCTCATCGCCCACTTGTTGCGCAGCTCGCTGGGTACCGTGTGGCCGAAGAGGCGGCGGCCCTCCACGGCGGCGTAGTACGCGGTGTCGATGCCTTCCTGCACGTCGCCGCGCGTCTCGGTGAGCACCTTGCCCATCTCGCGCGTGGCGGCGCGGGCGATCTCGTCCTTGCGCGCCACCAGCAGGTCGCCCACGGCCTTGAGCACGTTGCCGCGCTCGGGCGCGGGCGTGAGCCGCCAGGTCTCGAAGCCCTTCTTGGCCGCGGCGACGGCGCGCTCCACGTCTTCCTTGCCCGAGCGCGGCCACAGGCCGATCAGATCCGACTGCTTCGCGGGGTTGCGGTTCTCGAAATATTGGCCGGTCGCCGGCTCGACCCACTCGCCGCCGATGAAGTTCTTGTGCTGGTCCGCCATCCGTGGTCTCGACAGTTGGAAGGTGTTGGTCGCACTTCGGAATCCGTCGTGATTCGGCGACCAATCTAGCGGGTCTGGGAAGGGGCGGCAAAACGGGGAAGGACACTTCGGCAGAGGCTCATTATTTGTACGTTGGAGGTCCCGCTGCGGAGAATTCAACTCGGCGGGAACGCCTGGCGGGTGAACCCGCGGCTACGACGGCACGAAGGGCCACCTGCGTGGCCTGCTGCCGGGAGGTTCGCGGGAAAGATGCGTCATCGCCACCGGGGGTGGGGGGCGCTTGAACCGGCGAATGATCGACGCCGAACGAGAAGCGCCCGGCGAGATCATCGCCGGGCGCTGCTACTTCTTCCGTCTTTTGGTGCTCGATCCCCAAGTACCGGGCTTGCCGGCTCGGAAGCGGCGGCGACGGCGGCGTTTCGCTTCGCGACGGAGGACGCCAGCCTTGAAGGCCTTGAACCCTTCCTCAATATCCGCGCGCGAACTCCGGGTCACGCGCGGCTCGTTCGCGGATGTAGCGCTGCAAGTCGCTCATCGTGTCCTCCGATTCACGGTCACCGCCACGACGTGAACGCGAGAACGAGCGCCGCTGCCCCGCCGAGGACTGCGGTCCAGAAGGCCCAGAGCTTGTAGAAGGCGAGATCCGGGTGAAGGCGCTTGTAGAGCCAGGCGAGGGCGGCGCCGGAGCCGAAGGAGCCCAACATCCACGCGGCGCCGATGACGAGCCAGCCGGCGAAGCGGGGCACCGGTCAGCCTTCCCGAACCAGCTCGTAGCGCTCGATCTTCTTGTACAGGTTGGAACGCGGCATGTCGAGGATGCGGGCCGTCTCGCTCACGTTCCAGTCGTTCTCGCGCAGCTTCTGGATGATGAAGGCGCGCTCGGCGGCCTCCTTGAACTCCGAGAAGGTCTGGCACGAGAGCAGGTCGGAAGAGAGGCCGCCGCCCTTCATCTGCCCCGTAACCAGCAGCTCCACGTCGTCGACGGTGACGGTGGCGCCGGAGGAGAGGATGAGCAGGCGCTCCACGGTGTTGCGCAGCTCGCGGACGTTGCCGGGCCAGTCCATGCGCTGCAGTGCCTCCACCGCCTCGGGGGCGATCTGCTTGGGCTTCAGGTTCGACTCGCGGGCGGCGGTGTGCCCGAAGTGCTGCACCAGCATGGCGATGTCCTCGCGGCGCTCGCGCAGCGCCGGGAGCTGCAGCGGGATCACGTTGAGGCGGTAGAACAGGTCCTCGCGGAAGCGGCCCTCCTTGATCTCCGCCTCCAGGTCCTTGTTGGTGGCGGCCAGCACGCGCACGTCCACCTGGATCGCCTTGCCGCTGCCCACGCGGGTGATGATGCCTTCCTGGAGCGCGCGCAGCACCTTGGCCTGCGCGGCCAGGCTCATGTCGCCCACCTCGTCCAGGAAGAGCGTGCCGGTGTCGGCCATCTCGAACTTGCCGGGCCGGTCCTCTACCGCGCCGGTGAACGAGCCCTTCATGTGGCCGAACAGCTCGGACTCGATCAGCTCGGTGGGGATGGCCGCGCAGTTGACCTCCACGAACGGCTTGCCGGCGCGCGGGGAGAGGCGGTGGATGGCGCGCGCCACCAGCTCCTTGCCCGTGCCGTTCTCGCCCGTGATGAGCACGCGGGCGTCGGTGGGCGCGACCTTCTCCACGCGGTCCAGCACCTGCCGCAGCGGGAAGCTGCGGCCCACGATCTGGTGCCGGCTCTCCACCTCGCCGCGCAGGCGGGCGTTCTCGGCGAGCAGGCCCTGCTGGAGCAGCGCGTTGCGCAGGACCAGGAGGATGCGGTCGGTGTCGAGCGGCTTCTCCAGGAAGTCGAAGGCGCCGCGGCGGGTGGCCTCCACGGCGGTCTCGATGGTGCCGTGGCCGCTGATCATCACCACCACGGCGTGCGGGTCCAGCTCGCGGATCTTGGTGAGGGCCTCCAGCCCGTCCATGCGCGCCATCTTCACGTCCATGAACGTGAGGTCAGGGCGGAACTCGGCGTACGTGGCGATGGCCTCGGCGGCGCCGCCGGCGGAGCGGACCTCGTGGTCCTCGTATTCGAACAGCTGGGTCAGGACGTGCCGGATGCCCTGCTCGTCGTCGACCACCAGTATGCGTGCCATGTGTATGCCGGTTCTGTAGATGGATGCGCTGCGGCGGCTACGGGCGCGACGGCGTGAGGATCAGCCGTCCGCCCTCCACGCGGGCGGAGGCGACGCCGGGCGGCAGGTGCACCGGGTACTCGTTGGGCATCAGCCCGGGCTCGTCGCCGCGGCCCATCTGCTTGAGGGCGGAGGCGTACATGTTCCGCGGGATGGGCATGCGCGCGAAGGCGACGGCATCTACCGCCAGCGCGGCCTTGCCCTCGCCGTAGCTGCGCATCTTGCCGCGCACGTCCACGTCCGCCGTGTCGGGCAGGAACTCGCGGACGCGGCGGATCTCGGGCGCGTCGGGCAGCCGGTCGGTGGGGAACTTGCCGCGCAGGCGAACGGTGTCGCCGTTGAACTTCACGCTCGGCGCGTACACGTCGCCGGAGATGTGGCTGGCGAGCTTGTAGCGCAGCAGGCTGGTGAACTCCACGTCGGAGAGGCTGACGGTGTCGCCGCTCTGCCGCATGCGGTCGAGCTTGGACATCGCCTCGTCCGCCGCGGCCTGCGAGACCTCGATCGGCGCCTCGTCCTTGTGGATGAAGCCCATGATGCGGTCGCGGAAGTGCCATGCCGCCCAGCCGAGCAGCACGAGGACCACCAGGCTGCTCAGGCAGCCGCCGCTTCGTCTCGCCATTCGAGATCCGTCCGTTTTGCGTGATGTAGATGTAGATGCGGGGAAGCCCGCCCAGAAGATCGGCCGAGGGATGTTACGGAGAAGAGCTACCCCGCGCGCCGCGGCGTTGTTTCGCCGGAACAGATGGCCTGCATCGCATCCCCCGCCCTCTCCACGTCCTCGTCCGTCGTCGCCCAGCCTACGGAGAAGCGGACGGCGCCGGTGCGCGCGGTACCCAGGATGCGGTGCGCTTCGGGTGCGCAGTGCAGGCCGGCGCGCGTGAGGACGGCGTGCTCGCGGTCCAGCCGCAGCGCCAGCTCGGCCGGGTCGATGCCGTCCGCCGTGACGGTGACGATGCCCACGCCGTCCGGCGCCGCGGGGGAGTGGACGTGGACGCGGGGGATGGCGGCGAGGCGGTCGCGGAGGCGCGCCTTGAGCCGCATCTCCCGCACGTGCAGCGCATCGACGCCGCGGCCGCGCAGGAACTCGACGCCCGCGAGGAGCCCGGCGATTCCGGGCGCGTTCTGCGTCCCCGCCTCCAGCCGGTCGGGCATCGCCGCGGGCATCTCCGCATCTGCCGACTCCGCACCCGTGCCGCCGGAGATGACGGGCGCGACGTCGATCCCCTCGCGCACCCACAGGCCGCCGGTGCCCTGCGGACCCAGCAGCCCCTTGTGTCCGGTGAACGCGAGCAGGTCGATGCCCATCGCCTGCACGTCGATCGGGAGATGCCCGGCGGACTGCGCGGCATCCACCAGCACGAGGGTGCCGCGGGCGTGCGCGCGCTCCGCCATCTCGGCGACGGGCAGCGCGGTGCCGAGGACGTTGGAGACGTGCGGGAAGACGAGGATGCGCGCGGGCTTCCCATCTCCCGAGAGCGCGCTCTCCAGCTCGTCCATGTCCAGCGTCCCGTCCGGCGAGCCGGTAAGGACGACCTCGTGGACGCCACGGGCGGCGAGCGCGGCGGCGGGACGGCGGACGGCGTTGTGGTCGTACTGCGTGCGTACGAGCCGGTCGCCGGGGCGCAGCAGGCCGTGCAGCGCGGCGTTCAGCGCGTACGTGGCATTGGGCTGGAAGGCGATGCGGCCGGGATCGCCCGGCGCGCCGAACAGCTCGACGAGCGCGCGGCGGGCGCGGAAGGCGAGACGGCCGGCATCGAGTGCGCGGCGGTGGCCCGCCCGGCCGGGCGTGGCGCCCACGTCGCGCAGGTAGGCGACGATGGCCTCGGTGACGCACTCCGGGCGAATCGCGGAGGTGGCCGCGTAGTCCAGGTAGACGTCGCCGGCCACGGGGCTACGATGCCGCGGGCAGCAGATCGACCGCGACGTAGCGGAAGCCGAGCGCCTTGATGGCGGCGGCGGCGCGGGTGCCCTCGCCGCCCAGCATCCACTCCCACGCGTCGGCGGGGACGCGGACGGCGGCGATCTCGCGCTCGTGCCCCTCCACGCTCACCTCGGCGGACGGCAGGCCGGCGGCGGCGAGGACGGCGAGCGCGGCGGAAATTCGCTCTTCGGGCGATGCGGGGGCGGTCACGCGGCGCCTCCGAGCTGTACGAGCTGGAGCGTGTTCAGCCCCTCGTTGAGCGAGCCGCGGCGGTAGCCCTGGAGGTCCAGCAGCACGCGGCCGAAGCCGGTGGCACGCACGTCTGCGTCGATCTCGGCGCGAAGCGCGGCGACGCGGGCGATTTCGGACGGATGGACCTCCAAGCGGGCGACGGTGCCGTGGTGGCGCACACGGAAGTCGCGGAAGCCGCGGGCGCGCAGGGCCAGTTCGGCGCGCTCGACCTGGCGCAGGCGCTCGGGCGTGACCGCCATCCCGTACGGCAGGCGGGAGGCGAGGCACGGCGCGGCCGGCTGGTCCCACGTGGGCAGGCCGAGCTCCTTCGACCAGGCGCGGATCTCGTCCTTCGTCAGCCCCGCTTCGAGGAGAGGGGAGCGCACCGCGTTCTCGGCCGCGGCGACGGCGCCGGGGCGGTGGTCCCCCACGTCATCGGCGTTGGAGCCGTCGAGCACCGCGCCGAAGCCGCGCTCGGCCGCCAGGGCGGCGAGACGCGTCCACAGCTCGGACTTGCAGAAGTAGCAGCGGTTGCTGGGGTTGGCGGCGTAGTTTGGGTCATCCATCTCCCGCGTCTCCACCTCCAGCCACCGGATGCCGAACTGCTCCGCCACCTCGCGCGCCGTGTCTTCCATCCACGAGGCGATGCTGTCGCTCTTGCCCGTGACGGCCAGGACGTTCTCGGCGCCCAGCACGTCCACGGCCACGCGGGCGAGGAAGACGGAATCCACGCCTCCGCTGTAGCCCACGACCACCGACCCGCACTCGCGCAGTATCTCCGCCAGCCGCTTCCGCTTGTCGTCCAACTCGCTCTCCGGTTCACGCCGCCCGCACGTCCTCGAACGGGCCGGAAGATAGGCCCGCATCGGTGTACCCCGCCAGCGGAGGGGAGGTCTGGCGGCCGCATCTCCCGCATCTGCCCGCATACGAAGAAGGCCGTCCCCGCCGCGTGATCGCGCGCTTGGGGGACGGCCATGGTCGGTTCGGCGCTGCGTCCGGCTAGACGCTCGGCTCCGCTTCGACTTCGCGGAGGGTCACGGTCTGCTGCTCGGTGCGGCCGCGGCGCATACGGCCCAGCACCTCGAAGGCGATGACGGGCACGGCCAGCGGGATGGAGAGGAAGAGCGCGATGTCGGCCACGTTGCCGGGCGGCAGCCACACGTCGCCCCAGCGGAACGACAGGTAGTCGGTGACCGCCCAGTGCACCACACGCTCGCCCAGGTTGCCCAGCATGCCGCCCAGCACGAGCCCCACGAACAGCCACGCCCACCGCCGCTGCCCGTGCGTGAAGCGGTGCCCGCGCCCCACGATCTGGAGCAGCACCAGCGAGCCGAGCACCGACGCGACCACGGCGATCACCTTGCGCGTGCCGAGCGGGAAGTTGTCCCACAGCCCCAGGATCATGGCGTGGTTCTGCACGTGCCACAGCGCGACGCAGCTGCCCAGCGGCCGGAAACCTTCCACCGGCACCGTGTAGGCGACCCACGCCTTCACGATCCAGTCGGCGAGCGCGATGCCGAGCGCGATGGTGAACGCCGGCACCCAGCCGCGCTTGGGCTCGTGGTCGGACTGGCGCCGGCCGCCGCGCACGGTGCCGCGGCGGTCGCCCAGAAGCTTGGGAATCACGTACTCCGGCTTGATAGGGTGCAGCATCGCCGAGAAGCCCGGGGCGGTGAGACGGCCGCGGCAGCGACTGCGGCCGTGGCGTGCGCGGAAGTCGCGCGTCCGGCGGCGATTTCAAGATGCGGGCCGCGGATGTTTACATTGAGCGAGAAATCCCAGGACAGCGCGTAAGGTGCGCATCGCCCGCCGAATCGTGCCAGGCAGATTGGGTGTGGTGCCGACGTTCCGCGGAGGCGCAGACGTGGGTAGATCGACCGAGATGCGGAGAGGCCGTCCGCCAATTGCGATGGACGGAGCGCTGGACCGGGGCACGCTCGCCGCAGAAGTGGGGCAGCGCCGCCACGCGCTGGCAGTGGATGGCGTGCTACGTCTCCACGAACGTCTGGTCGGCAGGTGAGGGGTGATGCGATCCGTCCGACGGCTTGCGGCCCGCGAAACCGGCGATGAGCACGCCCGTGAAGATGAGCACGCCTGCGGGCAGCAGCCGCGGCGACGGGTGCTCGCCCAGCACCGGCGCGGCGATGAGCGCCGTGACGATGGGCTGGAGGTAGACGAAGACGGAGACGATGCTCGCCTCCACCCGCTTGAGCGCGTAGACGTTCAGGTAGTACGCGCCGACGGTGGGGAACACGATGATCCACGCCAGCGCCAGCCACGTCGTCGCGCCGGGCGTCACCGGGCGGGAGGAGAGCGCCCACGCGCCCCACGGGAGGATGCCGACCGCGCCGAAGATGAAGACCCACGTGACCACGGTGAGCGCGTCGTACCGGCGCAGCAGATCGCGCGAGAGCACGAGGTAGACGCAGTAGAACGCCGTGTTCGCCAGCGCCAGCAGGTTGCCCACTCCGCTTCCGGAGCCGAAACCCGCGCCGACGAGGTAGATGGCGCCCGCGGCGGAGAGCGCGATGCCGGCCCACTTGGCCGCGCTCGCCTTCTCGCGCCGCAGGGAGATGGCGACGAGCAGCGTGAACGCCGGGCCCGCGGCGGCCATCACCTGCGCGTCGGTGGCGGTGGTGAGCGTGAGCGCGGAGATGTACAGAAGCTGGTTCGCGACCACGCCGAACAGCGCGTACAGCGCCAGCAGCGCGTAGTCGCGCCGGGACTGCACGCGTTCGCCCACCAGCGTGCGCTGCATGGCGAAGAAGAGCACCGCCGCGCCCGTCACCCGCAGCAGCGCGATGGAGGGCGCGGACAGGTCGCGCAGAGCGATCTTGATGGCGATGGGAAGCGTGCCGAAGAAGACCTGCACCCCCAGCAGCGCCGCGTACACCGAACGATTCCGCACTCTTCCCCGCTCCACCGCGTTGAATTCAAACGGGCCCCGCACCCCTGCGCGGGAGCCGTGACGCCGCACCCGACGCAACCGCCGGACCGGCTGCGATCGTCCACCGGAACCGAGGCCGCGCACGTATCCGGAGGGGCGTACGGATGCGGCGGATGCACGCGCGGAGGCCTTCCCGGCGCCCCGGCGGGACCGTATCTTGCGCCCCGCGTCAGGCCCGCTGACGACGACGACCCACGCCGGAGGAACCATGTCCGAACACACGCACGACCACGATCACGACCACGAGGGCGAAGAGACCTTCGGGATGGCGATCGGCTTCCGCATCTTCGACGACGAGGGCGAGCTGTTCCTGGCCGAGGCCGAGATCACCCCGTACGTGGACGAGCCCACGGCGCTGGGCGCCACGCTCGTCTTCCACCCGCTCTCGGACCTGGACCCGACCGCGCAGGACGAGGAGATCGACTGGCCCGCGTGGCCGCTGGACATCGACGAGGACCTGGTGCGCGACAACGCCAGCGACATGGGCGAGCAGTTCCGCTCCATCCTGCGCCAGCTCTCCGCGCTCAGCGAGGTCCAGCTCCGCGAGTACCTGCAGGCCGCCCGCGAAGAAGCCGCCTCGGACGACGACGACGAGGAAGAGGGCGAGGCGTAAGTCTCACCCACTGCGGGACGGCGCCCCTGCGCCGTCCCGCGTCTCGTCCCCACACCCCGCATCACCCTCCGCCGATGCTCCTCGGCCGACCCTCCCCGCATCACATCTCCCGAATCCGCATCGCCCGAAAGCCCAGCATCTCCCGCGAGCAGTGCATCTCCCGCCAGCAGTGCATCTCCTGACGGCAGTGCACCTTACCCGAAGCACACCACCACCGAAACGCACCGAAACCCCAACCCTCTCCCGCTTGCGGGGGAGGGTGCGAGCCTAAGCGAGCGGGAGGGGGCGCCCTACAGCTGCGCCTCGAACGTCTCCCGCAGCGTCTTCGCGAATCCTTCGATGAAATCCACCTTGCCGCGGGCGGAAGCGAGGAACGGGTCCATCACCGTGCAGCGGATCACGGCCAGGCCGCCCGCCCGCAGGTAGTCGCCGTGCGTGAAGCCCAGCGCTTCCACCAGCGGGTCCGCCGCCGTGCCGTACTCGTGGCTGCGCAGCACCGTCTTGGTGACGAAGTAGTCGAGCTGCCGCGCCGAGCGCCCGTCGCCCACGCTCATCGCGCCGTAGATGCGGTCCACGAAGGCGTTCGTCTCCTCCAGCGTGGCGAGCGACGGGTGGCCGACCGCGAAGCAGACGATGTTGAGGTCCGGCAGC